>DATKFL010000480.1:0-9718 GCA_035511355.1 Dongiaceae bacterium | reverse complement strand
CCGGGCGCGTCTCATGGTCCGACCCGGAGGCGGGGTGACCGCGGCGGCCCTTTACTACCCGGACGCCCTGGTGCGCCATCTCGAGCTCCACGACCCGCGCCGGGGGCTCGGCGACGAGAACATCGACGCCTTCGCCACGTTCGTGGAGGAGCTCGACCACCTCCTGACCCTCGCCAGCCGGAGCGCCGCGGGGCGCAAGGTCAGCCTCCTCGAGCTGGAGCACCACGCGGCGGTGACCAAGTACCTCCTGGTCGTGCACTTCCTCGGGCGGCTGACGCGCCGCCGCCGGGTCGCCGACCTGCACCGCTTCTGGGCGCGGCACCACCTGTTCGAGAAGTACGCCGCGGGGGGCGGCGAGGAGGGGGAGCGTTACCGCACCGCCGCGCGTCTCGCCGGCCGGTACGTGGCGATTCTCGACCGGATGCCGGCGGCCGATCGCCGGGCGGAACTGGTCGCCTTCCACAAGCGCCCGTTCGCCGAACAGGTCCGGAATGTCGAAGGGAGTTGAGCGGGCCCACCTGTCTTAGAATGCGCGGAAATGTTCCGCTCGCGTGCGTGCAGCCGCCCGCGTGACCGCCGTCAGCCGTTCGCGATCGCGCTGGCCCTCGTGTCCGTCGTCATGGCCGCCCTGATCGTCGCGACGGCGGCGCTCGCCAGGGACGACAAGCCTCCGCAGGACCCCTGGACGCTCTACCTCTTCCGCTTCGAGTTCGACAACGACAACTTCCTCGGCTCGGACGACGCCTTCTCGGCCGGGTGGAGCTTCCAGTTGCACTCGCGCCTCGACGACACCTGGCATCCGGCCTACGCGAACTGGATCGGAAAGTTCCCCGGTCTGGGTGACGACGGCAAGGGGGGGCGGATCGCGCGCTGGGCCGTCGGCCTGGGGCAGGTCATCCTGACACCCGAGGACATCAGCATCGAGGCGTTCCAGCCGAACGACGTTCCGTACGCCGGCGTCCTGTCGATCGCCGAATCATGGTCGGCCTACGACAACCGCCGCATGGGCGCGCTGCAGCTCCTGATCGGTTGCATGGGCCCCTGTTCGGGGGCCGAGTCGGTGCAGAAATTCATCCACGAGGATCTCGGGCTCGGAGAGCCGCCCCAGGGATGGGACAACCAGCTGGCGGAAAAATGGTTGGGCAACGCGAACTACGAGTACCGCTACAAGATCGTCGCCGACGAACCGGGTGAGTACGCGCCGGGCAAGTTCGCCCAGGACTTCTCGGTCGGAGGCCAGGTCGGCCTGGGGAATCTCGCGACTTTCGTCCAGGGCCAGTTCGAGTACCGATTCGGCTGGGGCGTGCCGATGGGTTTCACGAAGGCGCCCGACCCGCTCGGCCTCGGAATCATGCTCGACCCGGTCTACTTCGACCCGACGGTGCCATTGCCGAACCTGAAGCCATGGCGGATGTACTTCACGGTCGTCGGCCGCGCCGCCAGATTCGATCGCCTGGCCCCGGTCGACGGGGGCGAGACGGTGAACGGCCTCGAGCATCCGGGGTTCGACACCTACCCGACCAGCAAGCAGGTTCTGCTGGGGCTGCACCTCTCGCAGGTGCCGTGGGCTTTTCATCTGACCTACTACCGCTACTTCGACACGCGGAACGACGTCGACTCGATGAGCGACTGGATCAACCTCTCGTTCGAATACCGGTTCTAGCCGCACTCGAGCATGCGCCACGCGCCCGTTCGCTCACGGCGTCGCGCGGTCGCGGTGGCATTGGCGCTCGCGTTCCTCGGCGGCCTGGCGCGGCCGACGCGCGCCGCCGACGAGACACGCCGCGATCCCTTCCGGCTTCACACGATCCGCTTCGAGTTCGACAACGACACCTTCCTGAAATCGGACGACGCCTTCACGGCCGGATGGGGCCTGCAGATCCATGGACCGATGGACGACACCTGGGGCCGCGCCTGGGCCGGATGGATCGGCCGCCTCCCGGGGCTCGGCGACGACGGCGACGGCGGGCGGATCGTGCGCTGGGCCGCCGGCTTCGGGCAGATGATGTTCACGCCGAGGGAGATCACCCTCGAGGCGCCGCAGCCGGACGACGTGCCGTGGGCCGGCATCCTCGGCGCCGCGGTTTCCTGGTCGGCGTACGACAACCGTCGCCTGGCGGGCATGCAGATCTACCTCGGCTGCATGGGGCCCTGCTCGGGGGCGGAGTCGGTGCACAAGTTCATCCATCAAAACCTGGCGATTGGCGACCCACCGGCAGGGTGGGACAACCAGCTGGCGCGTCGGACCCTCGCGAACCTGAACTACGAATACCGCTACAAGATCCTGGTCCGCGATCCGGAGGCCTACCGGCCGGGCCGCTTCGCGACCGATCTCGCGCTCGGGGGCGAGGCGGGGCTGGGCAACCTGACCACCTTCGCCCAGGCGCAGATCGAGTTCCGCTTCGGCTGGGGCCTGCCGATGGGCTTCACGCCGACGCCCGATCCGCCCGGGCTCGGGATCATGCTCGACCCGACCTGGCTCGATCGCTGGGCGCCACTTCCGGATCGGTCGGCCTGGCGGACCTGGTTCAGCCTGGTCGGACGGGGCGCCTGGATCGGCCGGCTGGCGCCGCTCGACGGGGGCGGGACGGTGAACGGCGGCGAGCATCCGGGGCTCGACGACGACACGGGAACGCTGCAGGCGCTCGTCGGCGCGCATGTCGCCCGCGCGCCGGTGGCGTTCCACGCCACCTGGTATCACGACTTCGATCAGTCGGTGAGCGGCAGCACCAGCGCGCCCGACTGGGTCAATCTTTCGTTCGAGTGCCGGTTCTAGGACAGCCGGCGACCGCGACCGCGACATCGGCGCGATGACCGGTGGACGCACGGGTGCGCACGGGGCACTGCCGTGGCGTCGCTCTAGTTCTTGAACTTCACCAGCGCCGTGTGGGTGCTCAGGTCGTCCAGGTTCAGCTGCAACACGAAGCACTTTCCGGCCCAGAGCGACAACGTCTTCCAGTTGTAGTGGTACTCCCGGGCGTCGGCGTCGAAGCGCAGCCCCGACGGATCCGTCGTGGTCGTCTCGATCGGGTCCGACAGCGTCTCGTCGAACTGGTTGCAGGAGACCGCCTGCGCCTGGATCGAGAGCACGATCGAGAGGTCCGACAGGAAGCCGCCGAGCCCGTTCGGAAGCTGCCATTTCACGGGGATCGTGCTCCCGGCCTTGGCGATGTTGAGCACCGGCGGGTCGTTCACCGGCGCGTGGAACCCGCCGGCGCCCTCGAAGTCATAGCCGACGCGGTAGTTGCAGGTGGCGGAAGCCGGGTTGTCGGCGAGGTCGGTGGCGAGCACCGTCAGCGATGCGGGCCCGAAGGTCCCGGTGGGCAGCGCGATGGGGCCGTTCGCGATCGACTGCGACGCCACCCCCGACAGCGCATCGGCCACCAGCACGGTGGTCGAGAGCGACTGGTTCAATTTCGCCGTGGTGCCGCAGCCGCCCGAGAACCCGACTGCGGGAGCGGTCGTATCGAGGCTCACGTTCGTCGTGGCGCTCGCGCTGTTGCCGGCGACGTCGGTCGCCGTGCCGGTGACCGGCTGGGCACTCCCCTCGGTCAATACCTGCGCATCGGCCGGGCAGTCGGCGATGCCTGACAGCGCGTCGGAGCAGGCGAAGTGGACGTCAACCGCCGCGTGGTGCCAGCCGGCCGCGTTGGCGGCCTGAACGGCGGCCGCGGCGATCGTCGGCGGCGTCAGATCGATGCTGATGTTGCCCAGGGTGGCGCTCGAGGAGTTGCCGGCGTTGTCCACGGCCGTGCCGGAGGCCTCCTGGCCGGACCCTTCGCTTGCCAGATGCTGGTCGTCCGTGCACGAGGCGATGCCCGACAGCGCGTCGGAGCAGGTGAAGTGGACGTCCACCGCCGCGTGGTGCCAGCCGGCCGCGTTCGGGGGCGAGACGAGGCTGGCCGAGATGCCTGGGACGGTCTTGTCGATGCTCACGGACATCGACGTGGTGGCGCTGTTGCCGGCAACGTCGGTCGCCGTGCCGGGGACCTGTTGGGCGCTGCCCTCGTCGGACACCTGCGCATCCCCCGGGCAGGACTCGACGCTGGACGTGGCGTCCGCGCAGGTGAAGGACACGGTGACGTCGTCCTTGTTCCATCCGGCGGCGTTGGCGGGCGGGGCGGCGTTCGCATGGATCGACGGCGGCGCCGTGTCGATCTTGACCAAGCTGGACTGCGTCGTCTCGACGTTGCCGGCGCGATCGATCGAGCGGAGGCCGAGGGTCGACGCGCCGTCGCCGGCGAGGGTGAGCGGGCTGAGCGCCGGGTTGAAGCTGCCTCCGTCGAGATTGAACTCCGAGCGCAGGACGCCGGTGCCGCCGGGGTTGTCCTCGGCGGAGAGACTCACGGCCACGTTCGACCGATACCATCCGGCGTTCCCGGCCGTACCCTGGAAGGACGCGGTCGTCGTCGGCGGGATGCCGTCGAGCCAGCCGATGTCGGCCGCCCAGGGCTGCGGGTCGGCGCCGAGGTTCAGGAGGTACGGGTCGTCGCAGAAGCCGTCGGCGTTGCCGTCGAGGCAGCCCTCGGCATCCTCGTCGAAATCGCTCCAGAAGTTGCCGCCGATCGGCGACGCGCCGAAGAAGCTGTTGTTGTTGGCGTTCGGCCCGAGGATCGCCTGCGTGGCGTTGCTCACGAAGCGGTTGTGGAAGAGGGTCATCTGCGAACCGCTCAGGTCGAGCCCCAGGGTGCCGTTGGCGAATGTGTTGTCGGTCACGTCGCACGAG
This sequence comes from Dongiaceae bacterium, assembly GCA_035511355.1. Lineage (GTDB taxonomy): Bacteria > Acidobacteriota > Polarisedimenticolia > Gp22-AA2 > Gp22-AA2 > DATKFL01. The sequence goes on along the minus strand of DATKFL010000480.1, from coordinate 4,992 downwards.
AGCGAGGGGAGACGCAGCCCGACCTCGGTCGAGCCATCCACGTAGTTCCCCGTGATCGAGCAGTTGATCGCGGCGCTGATCGTGATTCCGACCGACGAGCCGGTGATGTCGTTGTCGGTGACGGTCACGGGACTCAGCGACGAGGTGACCGAGATGCCGGTGGGGTTGTCCTCGAAGCTGTTCCCTTCGATCGTCATCTTCACGGAGAACAGGCTGGTCACCCCGAACTTGGTGTCGACGAAGTGGTTGCCGGTCACGGTCGATTCGTTGTTGAAAATCCCCTGGAGCCCGAACCCGCACGGAACGCCCGGCGGGCAGACGACGCTGACCTCGTTGTTCCGGAAGATGTTGCGACCGGTGTCGGCGCCGGGCGTCTCGAACAGCTCCATGAAGCCGCCGCTGCCGTTCTGGATCGTGATGTTCTCGAACAGGCTGTCGCTCGTCCCGGAGACCGTGACTCCGGTGTCGGCGCGATCGATGACGACGTTGCGAACCGTGACGTTCTTCCGCCCGCGCACGAAGACGCCGGCCGCGCCGAAGAGCGGCCCGGTCCCGTCGAGCGTGAAGCCGCTCCCGTCGAGCGTCATGCCGTCGTCCTCGATCTCGATCGACTGCCGGACGTCGCGGTTGAGCGTGCAGGTCAAGGTCGCCGGGTTGAAGACGCCGATCACGGTGCAGCCGCTCCCGTCGGCGCGCAGGTGGAAGGTGCTCGGGTTGGCCTGCAGGATGACGAGGCGCGGGTGCGCCAGCTCGATGTCGAAGGCGTGCTTCCCCTCCGCGTCGGCGGTGATCATCTCGACGTTCTGCAGATCGTCGAAGTAGAGGTAGTACGCGCTTTCGGGCGTCAGCCCGGCGATCGTCACATGGTGCATCGCGTTCGCAGCCAGGCCGTGTCCCGCGGTGTTCCCGGGCCCGGTGGGAGCCCCGACGATCTCGCTCCCGTCGCCTTCCGCGACGCTCCCGTCCGCGCCGAGCGGGCTGAAGACCATCTGGATCGACCGCGGCGTCGCGTGCATCCAGAGATCGACGATGCGATCGCTCTCCACCGCCGCCGCCAGGGCGTCGGAAGCCTCGGTCACGAAGTGGGTCCCGCGCGGCATCGCCGTGCGCTCCGCCTTGAGACGCCCGGGATCAGGGCTCGGCAGCGGTCGCCCACCGTTGCTCCACAGGCCTTGAGCGCCGGCGGCGACCGGAATCAGAAGCAGGGCACCCGCGACGACGAATCGGGACAGGGATCGACCAGGAACACGGCGCATGCGAGGACTCCCCCCCTCGGCTCGACAGGAGCCGGAGATCAGACCATGTGCCGATTCTGTATACGACGTAAGCATTGCCAGTCAAGGACTTTGAGTCCCGGAAAAACGAAGGGGGACGGGCCTTTTCGCCCGCCCCCCCAGGCCGACTCTCCCCCCCGGTCTGCCTAGGGGCAGGCCCCGCCCGCGGCGGCGATCTCGGTGTCGCGGCTGTCGGTTTGGCCCGGCCCGCCCGAGTCGTACGACCCGGGCCCGGAGGGGGTCACTGGGCGCAGCAGGTAGTAGAACGCACCCCCGATCAGCGGGTTGGCCGTGGAGGTGAAGACCGTGCCGGCGGTGTCGTTCACGAGGCACTGTGACGTCGCGACCGAGAAGTCGCCCCCGGTCTGGCGCAGCCGGGAGAGATTGCCGCGCACCAGGTCATACCCGGTGGTCGCGGGGGTGGCGTTCCAGTGCAGGACCGACCCGTCGAGAAGCAGCGTCGGGGTCATCGCCGCGACGCACTCGGAGTCGTCGCCCTGGTAGGCGCCGCCGACGGCGGCGCACTGCGCGGCGGTGGCGTCGTCGCACAGGCCGGTGGCGACGAAGACGCAGGCGCCGTCAGGCACGGCGCAGGCGTCGCCGGTGCCGTCGCCGTCGGAGTCGTCCTGGTTCGGGTTGGACAGGCCGGGGCAGTTGTCGCACAGGTCGCCCAAACCGTCGCGGTCGCGGTCAGCCTGATCGACGTTCGGATCGGCGGGGCAGTTGTCGTCGGGGTCGGGGATCTCGTCCTTGTCGCCGTCGGGCGGCAGGACGACGAGCGACGCGGTGACGATCTCACCCGACGCGCCGTCGTCGTACTCGATCACCGCGACCGGGAAGTAGTGCGCCCCGCGCCGCTCGTAGCCGATGTACGAGGTCAGGCTGACCGACGCGCCGAACTCGACGTCGGTGAGATGCTGCGCCAGCTCGTCGAGCACCTCGGCGCGCGCGCGCAGCACCATGCCGGCCGGCATCACGAACCTCGGCCAGCGCACCAGGAGCCGCGCGATCTGTCCGGTGTTCGACACCGAGGCGCGCAGCATCGACTCGATCACCGGCCGGTTGTTGATGGTGCGCTGGATGGTGACCATTCGTTCGGCGTCGTACTTCACCGCCGGCGTCTGGCTCGGATCGTCGGTCTGGAAGAGCGACCCCGAGACGGTGTCGACGCGGCAGCACTTCGACGGATCAATCTCCGAGGTCGGCAGGCCCAGCGCGCCGAAGGCGCCCATCACCGCCGCCTGCGCGGCGCCCGGCGGCCAGGAAGTGTGCGGCGAGGCGTCCCAGTCGAACTGCCGATCCGGGGCGGCGTAGCGCAGGCGTCCGTCGGCGAGGTCGATCCTGTAGTACTCCCCGGCCGGCCCGGTGCCTTGCTGGCGGGTCGGGCTGGTGACCACCGCCGACGGCGGTGTGTCCCCGACAGAGGCGGCGAACTGCGCCATGGTCAGGCCGGCCATCCAGTCGGGGCCGGTCGGCGCGGCCAGCACGGTCGCGTCGAAGTGCGGCATCGCCGCGTCGATCTGCGCGCGGTACTCGGGGAAGCCGGCCTTCGAGCCCGGCGCTCCGAGCGCGAACGACGCCGGGATGGTCTCCGGGACGTTCGCGGGGGGATCCGGGACGCCGTAGTAGAACGGGTCGCACTCGGTGACCACGTTGTTGATCGGCGGCTGGGCCTTCGGGTCGCAGGAGTCGAGATAGAAGACGTGCTGCCAGGTCGGGTTGACCGGGTCGCTGTAGACGTTGTCGTACTGCTCGGTCATCATCCGGTGCACGGCGTCGGACTGGCCATACCCGACGCCGCGCGCCACCGGGCACTGGTCCTGGCGCTCGAGCGTGATCGGATCCTGCGCGATGACCGCGCACATATAGCGGTAGTGGTTGTCGAGCCACGCGAGCGCGATCGGCATCGTGAACGAGTCGTCGGCGAACTCGCGGTAGCGGTCCGACCAGTCGGAGCCGCTGTAAATCCACATGATGCCGTGGAAGCCGTCGGCCTGATGCAGCCCCTTGAAGGTCTTGTCCCAGTCGGGATGCCAGTCGTCCTGGTCCATGCTGACGCACGACGACATGTGCAGGAACTCGAGGTCCAGGTCGCCGAACGCCATCTCTCCCTGGTAGGCGCCGCAGTCGCCGCCGCCGGTCTCGTCCTTCAGCATCGACGCGGTCCAGGAGCCGTCGGCGCCGCCGCCGCCGCTCCCGTGGGTCGCGATGAGGAAGGCGTCGACCTCGTCCGGCTTGTCGTGCTGGTAGTCCTTCCCCCAGGTGACGACGTCGGGGTCGGTGAAGTCGCTGTCGACGACGTAGTGGAGCCGCCCTCCGGCGGCGGTGGTCCAGGAATGGTTGAAGAAGCCGTCCGGGTACCAGGAGCCGCCGCCGTGACCGCTTGGCGCCGCCGCGTCGTTGGTGATCTCGTCGTACCAGGCCTCGGCCATGTCCTTCCACGGTCCGCGGCTCGCCCCGCTGCACCCCTGGTCCCACGTCGTGATCACCCGCACCATCGCCTCGCGCTCGCCCTGGGGGGGCGGCCCGACGCTCACCTGCGCGAGGGCGGTCGAGGCCGGCAGGCAGGCGGCAAGAACGACACCCAGAAAGGCATCCGACAGGATTCGGCTTCGCATGGCATCTCCTTGTTTCGAGCGACCCAGCCCGGCCGGGCCGGGGTGGTCCTCATCAGGAGAGACGGAAACCGATGCAACGTCCCGCCAGAAATCAGTGCAGCGCTTCGAGCGCCTCGCGGGTGCGCCTGGTGAGCGGGTGGTCCGGACCCAGTTTCGCCTCGCGGATTGCCAGCGCGCGCCGATACAGGCGGGCCGCTTCTTCCGTGCGCCCGGTGGAGGCGCAGAGGCCGGCGAGGTTGTACAGGCCGCCGGCGAGCTGGGGGTGGTCGGGGCCGACGGACTTCTCCCACATGGCGATGGTCCTGCGATGCAGCACTTCGGCCTCGGCCGTGCGCCCCTGCGCCGCCCGGAGCAGCGCCAGGTTGTTCATGACGATCGCGGTGTCGGGGTGGTCGGGACCCACAGCCCGCTGCGCGATGTCGAGCGCGCGGGTGAAGAACGGCTCGGCGTCGGCATAGCGCTTCTCGGTCATGCAGAGCATGCCGAGGTTGTCGAGGGTCCAGGCGATGAGCGGGTGGTCGGGGGGCAGCACCTTCTCGCGCACCGCCAGGGCACGGCGGTAGAGCGCCTCGGCCTCGTCGAGCCGCCCCATCCTCTTATAGAGGAGGCCCAGGTTGTTCAGCTGGTAGGCGATCTCGGGGTGGTTGGAGCCGAGCGTCTTCTCGCTGATGGCGAGGGCCCGGCGGTAGAGCGGCTCGGCCTCGGCATAGCGCGCCTGCCGGTTGTACACCTCGGCCAGCTCGTTGAGCGACGTGGAGATCTCGGCGCTGTCGGGCGGTAGCCCCCGCTCGCGGATCTCGAGGGCGCGCTTCAGGAGCGGCTCCGCCTCCTCGTAGCGCGCCTGTTCGATCAGGCACGAGCCGAGGCTCGTCAGGCTCTTCGCCACCTCGACGCCGTCGGCCGAGCCGAGGCCCTCGCGGATGGCGAGCGCCTTCCGGTGATACGGCTCGCCGTCGCCCGGCGTGCCGCGCACCACGGCGAGCGTGCCGAGGCTGTCGAGAGCCTCGGCGGCCTGAGGGCTCGTAGCGCCGCGGGTGCGCTCGACCAGCGCCAGCGCGTCGCGCAGGATGTCGGCCTCGACCGCCTGGCGCTCGCGGTTC
>DATKFL010000479.1:0-8859 GCA_035511355.1 Dongiaceae bacterium | reverse complement strand
GCCGCCGGCTCGCGGCTCTCGGCGAGAGTGCGCGACAGGTCGCCGAGATCCTGGCAGGCCTCTTCCTTTCCGGTGGGGCAGTACTTCCCCTTGCCGTAGTCCCCTTCGAGCGCCGAGGCGATCCGGGTCAGCTCCGATCGCTTCGCCGGGTCGGCGGGCGCCGGGAGGCTGAGCGACAGCTTGATGAGCCGCAGCTGCCGTGCGAGATCGGCGGGCAGCGCGAGCGACTCGAAACGGCGCGCCTCGCCGGCGAGCGCGGTGGTCGCGGCGATGGTCGCTTCACGCGCGTCGGCCGCCATCCGCTCGGTGTCGTCGGTGATGAAGGTCGACTGCACCCACTCGGCGCGCTGCTGCCGGTTGTTGAGATCGAGCAGGCGCGCGTTGGCCTGTTCGATGAACCGGCGCGCCTGGTCGAGCGTCGCCGGCGCCGGTTTCGCGGCGGGTCTGGCGGCGGGGGCGCCGGGATGCGCGGCCGGCTTCGGCGCCGGCGTGGCGGCGAAGGTCGCGGCCGCCACCAGGATCGCCGCGGCCGTCGTGAACTTCTCCGCGGCGCGGCGCGGCGCCGGTCTGCTTGCGTGGATCATGGTCTCCTCCGGGTGCCCGGTTGCGGAACCCGCGCATCATAGCGGCTCGCGCGGCGCGGCGCGAGGCGCCCGGCCCGGCGCCGGATCCGGCCGCGCCAGGCCTCCATCTGCCGGAGCAGCGCGCGGCCGTCGCGGGTGAGCAGGCGCACGGCGCCGGCGCGCCGGAGGTCGTCGAGACCGCGCCCGATGAGATCGAGTTCGCGCCGCAGCTCGCGGCGCAGGAAGGCGGGGTCGCGCGGCGCGAGCAGCGGGGTGACCGGGGCCGGCCGCGCCGCGCGCGCCTCGATCAGGCGCGCGAACAGCTCGGCGCGAAACAGGAAGGTGAAGGTGCCGTGCAGGATGCCGCGCAGCGGCCGGCGCTCGCCCCGCCAGGGAGAATCGAACGCCTGCACCTCCTCGGCCTCGGGCCCGGGCGGCACGAGCCGGGTCACCGCCTCGATGTCGTGCAGGAGGTGATGCGCGTTCTCATGCACCAGGTCGTCGGCCAGGACGAGCGTCCGCTTGGCGTGCACGTTGATGAACGAGATGCCGGGCCGGTCGGCGAGCGAATACGAGACCAGGCGCGGCTCGCGCACCGGCACCACCATCGCCGTGCGCGCCAGGAGATCGCGGTGCGCCCCGGGCCAGGCCAGCCGCACGAGCCGGAGCGCCCGGCCGAGCCGCGCGTCGAGCCCCGGAAGGTCGCGCCCCACGCGGAGCGAGCGCGGCGTCGAGCGCAGGGCCGGCGCCAGCAGGATCGGCGATCCGGGAATGCGGCGGCGGGTGACCAGGGGAGCGCGGACACCGGCGAACAGGGTTCCGGCGGCGGGAACGAAGCGCGGGCGGGCGGCGCCCGTGTCGATGCGCAGGAGCCCGCGCTCCAGGCGGACACGGAGCCTCGAGCCGGGTCGGGCCCGCAGCCCCAGCGGCCCGGCGGGGCCGGCGATCGAACCGAGATCGATGCGGGCTCCAGGCCGGCCCTGCTCAGCGGAGGCGCGGGCCGTGAGTGCCGCGTCGAGCCGGCGGGCGGCCGGGCCGGCCGCGAGGCGCGCGCCGACGAGCGTCGCGCCCAGGTCGCTCGCCATCCGACCGAGCCGCTCGCCGGCGAAGCGGCGGGCGCGCGCGGCGAACCGGGCATCGAGCCGGCCGCGGGGCACGAGATGGACGAGGTGCTCGGTGCGGCTGATGCGCTCGAAGAGCTCGGCCTCGAGAGCGGCGCGCCCGGCGGTGCGCCGCCTGGCGGCGGCGACCGCGACGGCCAGGCGCTCCACCCGGAGCCAGGTCTCGGCCTCCGCCAGAAAGCCGCGCAGGTCGGGGCCCCGGAGGGTCTCGACCCGCAGGCGCCCGGGAATCTCCCCGAGAAGGGCCCGGGCGGCGCGGGTCAGCCGGCGGAGCTCCCGCCGATCACCGCCGCTCCCCCCGCCGCGCTCCGCGAGGCGGCGTTCGAGCCGTCGCAGCCGGGCGGCGGTGGCGGCGGCGACCCGGGTGTCGAGTCGGGCGGCGGAATCGGGATCGGGGGGCGCGAGCTGACCACGGAGCATGCGTTCCGAATTTGCCTCGGGATTCTGGAAAGCGGGTGACGCGACGCCGACGGCATCATAGAATACCCGCCATGTCATCGCGTCCCGGCCGCCCGGCCTTCCGCGGCGCGCTTTACTTCGCCTTCGCGGCGCTCCTCGGCGGCGCCGCCGTGGCGCCCGTTTTCGCCCAGGGTTACGGCGGCACGATCTCCGACACCCTGGTGCGGGCCGACGCGCTCCTGCAGCAGAAGCGCTCCAACGAGGCGGTGGTGCAGTACCAGGAGGCGCGCACCCTGTGCGCGTCCCCGGCCGAGATGGTGGCGGCGTTCCAGGGCGAGGCGAAAGCGCTCCTCCAGATGAAAGAGCCGCTCGCGGCGGCGGGACTCCTGGAAGAGGCCGCCACGAAGTACCCGGACGACCCGCGACTCGCCGACCTCCTCTACCTGGCGGGGGTGGCGCGCCGGCAGGGAGGCGACCCCGCCGCCGCGGTGCCGCTCCTGACCAAGGCCCTCGACAGCAAACCGACCGGCGACATCGTCCCGGGTCTCAAGTTCGAGCTGGCGCGCGCCTACCGGATGAGCGGCCAGCCCGACAAGGTGGCGGACCTCCTCAAGGACTTCGAAACCGACTACCCCGACAACCTCGCCATCCCGGTGGCGCTGTACACCCTCGGGATCGCCCAGCACGACGCGAAGCAGCTCGCCGAGTCGGAGACGACCTACCGCCATCTCCTCGACAAGTACCCGCAGTCGCAGGCGGCGTTCGAGGCCTTCCTCGACATGGGGGATCTCCTCGAGGATCGGGGGAAGCGCGCCGAGGCGGCGGAGTTCTTCCGGCGGTACGCCAATTCGCAGCCCAGTTCCTCGTTCGCCGCGCGCGCCATGGAGCGGGCCGGCGACCTGACGTTCTTCAGTTCGCCGCGCGAGGCGGCGCTCTACTACGGGGTGGCGCAGGCGAAGGCGACGGTCAATCCGCCGCCGCCGACCGCCGACTGGCAGGTGAGCGGCTGGCTGGGCGCCAAGCTCCGGCTGGCGCTCGCGCTCGGCAACGTCTGGGTCGTGACGGCGGGCGGCGCCGTCCTCCTGCTGGTGATCGCGGGGGTCGCTCTCCGGCTGATGAAGCGGCGGCGCAGCGGCGCGCCGGCGGCCGACCGCCCCGCAGGCGCCTAGGCTCTAGTCGCCGTCGAAGGGGCGCGGCGGCGGGTCGGTTGAGGTCGCGGCGCGGCGGCGGGCTTCCTCGAACTTCTTCTCCAGAATCGCGTCGCGGTTCTTCTGATCCTCGAGGGCGCGTTCGAGACGGCTCTCCGACTCGCGCTTCTTCGCCGCCACCGAATCGAGCGCGTCGTCGAGCGACTTGTGCTCGCGCTTGTGCACCCGCTCCTCGCGCAGGATCGCGCCGGTGTCGGGGTCGATCACGAGAAGGGTTTCGCAGCAGGGGCAGGTGACTTCGAAGTTCCGCGTCATCGGATCGGCTCCGTGGGTCGGGGACGCGGTATTCTCCGTCCGGCGCGCCGCGGCGGTCAAGGTCGGCCGCGGCGTGCCGCGAGGAGGGTCCGATGAGCGACGCACCGAAGAGCGCGTGGGAAATCGCGCTCGAGAAGCTGAACCGCCAGGACAAGGAGCGCGGCGTGGACGGCCCCGCCGCGTTGACCCCGGAGCAGAAGGAGGCGATCGCGGAGATCCGCCGCCGGCATCAGGCGGGCGTCGCCGAAGGGGAGATCCTGCACCGGACCAATCTCGGGAAGGCCGGGGACGATCCGGAGGCGCTGGCGAAGGTGGAGGAGGAGCACCGCATCGATCGCCGGCGTCTGGACGATCAGCGCGATCGCGAGATCGCCAAGGTGCGCGCCGGGAGCGGCAGGAAGCCGGGAAAGAAGAAGTAGGGCCGGCCGTCGGCCGGCCGGTTCAGGGCAGGGTCTTGAGGAGCGCGGCCAGCTCCTCTTCGGGGAGCACGCCCTCGGCCGCGCTCAGCCGGGTCAGTTCCTTCCCCTGGTAGGAGACCATCACCGCCGGGATCGCCTGGATGTTCTTCCCCTGCCAGGGACCCTCCTCGGCCCCGAAGTTCTTCGGCACGCCGATCAGCTTCAGCTTGATATTCGGGTTGGCGGCGTCCTGCATGACCCGGAGGAACTTCGGCATGTACATCTTGCAGTGCGGACACCAGGTGCCGAAGTAGGCCTCGATCTCGACCGGCTTCCGGTTCGCCCTGATCGCGTCGACCGCCGTCTTGTTCGGGCTATAGGCCTTCATCCCCTCGCGGTACTCGAGGCGATCCGCCACGAGCGCGTCGAACTCCACCGGCCCGACGATCGGCGGCCGCTCCGTGACCTTGAGGATGCGCACCTTCGACGTGTCGGTGTTGAATCGCAGGATCGGTCCTTCGATCGACAGCGCGTAGGCCGGAGAGGCGGCGACTCCCGGATCGACCACCCGCACGGCCCCCGCGGTGGTCGAATCCGGCTTGACGTTGTTGCGCGCCACGGTGACCGCCTTCTTGCTCGGCAGATCGATGAGCAGGCTCTTCTGCTGCGAAGGGATGTCGACCAGGAACTTGCCGCGCGCGTCCCCCACGTAGAACCGGGCGTCGGGCGGGTACGAGCCGTCGACCTCGATGCAGAAATCGTAGTTGGGCCGGCAGACCACCTCGTCCGGCGCGGCCGCGAGCGGGACGAGGCCGGCCGGCGCGGCGATCAGAAGGGCGGCCAGCACGAGCAGCACGCGTCGATCGGAGTGCTTGGGTGTCATGAGGGCCCCGATGATAGCAGGTCGGTCGCCGGGGGGCGAGGTCCGGGGAAGATCGCCGTCACCCGTCCCGAGTGCAGCCGGAAGTAGAGGGGCAGCCGGCGGTAGAGCCGCTTGAGGAGCGGCCGGTCGGCGGTCTTCAGCTCGAACGCCGGGTAGGCGTCCCAGAGGAAGGCGGCATGCTCCGCTTCGGTGGAAGGGGTGAGGGCGATCACCCGGGGGGCGCCCGGCGCGGCGACCAGGGCGTTCAGATCGACGGCCGCCTCCTTCGACACCGGATCGGTCAGGTCGAGGATCGCCACCAGCCCGTCCGCGGCGGTCGCGTCGTCGATCTTGCCGCCGAGCCCGAGATCCTGCACGCTCCGGCCGACCGAAAGGTCGGTGACCCAGGGGTCGATCGGCAGACGGGGCGAGGCGATCGTGAGCCCGGTCGCGAGGAGCACCGTGAGGCCCATGATCGTGCGGGTCAGGCGTCCCCGCCGGCTCTCCCAGGCGCCGAGCCCGAGTGCGGCGACCACCGCGAGCCCGAGGAAGAGGCAGTCCTCGGCGATCACCTGCGCCGGGGTGCGCTGCACGTAGGCGCCGAAGCAGCCGCACGATTCCGTCTTCCCCTGGGCCAGGCTCCACCCCTCGAGCCCGATGAAGAAGACCAGCAGGAGGCCGATCAGGATTGCCGCGAGCCGGGGACGCCGGCCGACCAGGAGCGCCACCGCGAGGCTGGTCTCGAGGATGATCATCGCCGGCGCCGCGATCGCGGCGAGCCGCGGACCGATCAGGCCGTACCCGGCGATCTGGTGCGCGAACTCGGCGACGTCGGCCATCTTGAGGACGCCGGCGGCGAGGAAGATGAACCCGAGGGCGAGGCGCGCGGCGTGCGCGGCCCAGGTCAGGAGGCGTCGTCCTCGGGTCAGGTCCCGGGTCTCGGCGCCCGGGAACGCGGGGGCGGCGACGCTCACGGACCGAAGTCGATGAACCCGGGGTTCAGGATGGCGTCGGGGTCGTAGGTCTTCTTGAGCCGGACGACCGTGTCCCAGCGGGCCCCGAAGTGCTGCTTCCAGCGCGCCCGATCGAACTCGATGAAGCCGGAGAGGTAGCGCTTCCCGCCCATCATCATGCTGGCGTCGGACGCGAGGTTGAGACGCCCCTTCGCCATCGGCAGAACGTCCGGCGGCAGGCCGGGAAGGATGCCGAACCCCATCACCAGCGGCGTGGGCGGCACCATGAAGAGCGGAATCGTCGACGTCGTCCCGCGGCTCGGCCAGAGCAGGATGTGGCCGCCGCCGAGCGCGGTGGGTGGGAGGTTCGCGAGCACCTGCTGGATGTACGGCAGCGCCGCACCCCACGGCAGGACGGTCTCCATCCAGGGATGCGTCGCCGCCCAGTAGCCGCTCCGTTTCCAGATCGCGAACAGCGGCTCGAGACGCGCCGCGAACTGCGCGAGATCCTGGTCCTCGACGTGCAGCCTGCGATACGGGGTCAGACCGGCCAGGCGGGCGTCGTCGTCGGGCGGCTCTGCGGGATCGAACTCGACGGTCAGGTGCAGCGGGAAGAACCAGGCGGCGAAGGCCTCCTTCGTCTGGCCGACCGTGCGAAACCCCTGCGGGCAGGGGACGCACCACGACTCGAGGTTGTCGACCCGGTCCCCGGTGATCACCTTCTCGGCGTCGCGCATCACGGCGCCGAGGTCGTCGTACAGGAGAAAGTAGGTGCGTGCCCGCGGCAGGCAACGCCGCAGCGCCACCTTCGCCCGGGTGATCACGCCGAACTGCCCGAGCCCCGAGCGGACCGCGTCGAAGATCTCGCGGTTCGAGGTGGGGCTGCAGGTGACGATGTCGCCGGCGCCGGTCACCGCCTCGATCTCGAGGACGTTGTCGCCCTGCGCGCCGTGTCGGAACGACGCGACCCCGAGGCCGGCGACCGAGAGGGTTCCGCCGATGGTGACTCCGAGGTTGTTGGTCAGGACCGGCGGGATCAAGCCCTGCGGGACGACCTGTCGGACCAACGTCTCCCATTTCACGCCGGCGTCGCAGTCGGCGGCGGGAGGCGATCCGGCCGACTGGACCGCGTGGATCGTCGCGAGCGAGGTGACGTCGAGGAGGATCCCCTCGGTGAGCGCCTGACCGGTCTGGGTGTGCGCCTCGGCGCGTGTCGCCACCGGGACGCGTGCGCGGCGGGCGTACTGGATGACCGCGGCGACGTCGGCGGTCGACGCGGGCCGCACCACCACCTGGGGAACGCGGCGGATCATCCGGCCGAAGTCGCCGGAGCGCTCCTCGCGCGCCGCGAGGTCGTCGAGCACCGCCCCTTGGACCAGCGGCTTCAGGTCCTGCGCCAGTTTCGTCGTCATGGGAAGCCCCGCATGATAAGGCATCGACCCGGGCCGTTCAACCGCCGCCGGGACGCGATGGTAGACTGTCCGGCCTCGCGGAGACCTTGGCGCGCATGCCTTTCAACCCCCGTCCGATTCGAGCCATCCTGTGTGCCGGTGTCCTGGGTGCGGTCGCGGCCGCAGTCTCCCCGGCGCGCGCCGTGCCGCAGAAGGCCCCGGCGGTGCCGCGGCAGCCGCCGCCGGTCACCGCCCCCCCCGCGGCCGAGCCGGCGAAACCGATCGATCCGGCGGCGTCCGCGGCCCGCCCCTCCGACGACGTGCTCGCCTCGATCACGCGCGAGGGGCAGCGGATCGCCTCGTACCATGAGGCGCTCGCCAGGACCCGCGAGCGGATCGCCGCGTCGAATCCCGACCTCCTCGATCAGGGCCGGATGTTCGTCGTCGAACGTGCCGGCACGTGGCACGTGATCCTGGTCGGGCGCGAGGTGGACGGCTCCGACGCGCGCGGCTGGCTCCTCAAGGCCGACGCGGTCTTCCAGCCGAAAGCCGGAGAGTTGGCGAAGCTCGACGTCATCGCGCCGCCGCGGCCGGCGCCGGCCGACGCGCAGGTGACGATGCGCGCCCTGGACGCGGCGCTGGCGTCGGCGCAGCCGCTCGCGAAGGAGTACCGGCCCCCGTATGACGAGGCGATCTTCCGCCTGCCGGGCAAGCCGGGCGGTTTCGTCGTCTATCTCCAGTCGCGCTCCGGGGCGAAGGGGTTCGCGCGCCCCGGCGCCGACCTGAAGGGGGGCGTGAGCGCCGACGGGACGCGCCTCACCGAGTTCGCGCCGATGCACGGTCCGGGCGAGGCGATCGACGTGCCGCCGGGGGATGGGACGACCCCGACGCTGCACACGCACGTCACGGTCGACCTGCCGACCGCGACCGACGTCGCCGCGGTGCTCGACCACCCCGGCGTGGCGCCGCACCTCGTCCTGACGCCGCACTGGATGTTCCGGATCACCGCCGACGGCGTCATCACCTGGCTCGGACCGAACGCCGTGCCACCCGTGCCGCGCAGCGGCTCGTGAGCCGCCGCGCGGCAGCCGGGCCGGCGGCGCTGGTCGCGCTGCTCCTGACCGCCGCCGCGTGCGGCGCTGCCCCCGAACCGGACGCGGTCTTCGAGCGGATCAAGTCCACCGCCGACGACGCCGAGGCGGCGCGCGCCGTGGCGGCGCTGCTCTCCGCCTACGGCGGCGCCGACACCTGGTCGACGATGCGCGGCGTCTCCTACCACTACCACCTGACGCTCTTCGGCCCCGACGCCACACCGCGGCAGACGGCGACCCAGGTGCACCGTCTGAGCCTCGACCCCGGCCTCTGGCTCGAGATGGAGGAGACCGACCCGGGCGACACCGCGCCGCGCATCACCACCATCGACGGCGAGACGCTGCGGGTCACGCGCGAGGGCCGGGCGCTCGAGACGCCGGATGACGCCGACTTCCGGCGCGCGATCGGCGTCGCGGTGCGCTGGGAGATTCGCCTGCCCTGGACGCTGCTCGATCACGAGGCGGTGGCCGCGTCGCGCGGGGTGCGCACGCCGGCGTCGTCCGGGCCGGTGCCGGCGGGGCCGTGCGACGTGGTGCGGCTCCGGTTCGACACGGCGACGCCCGGGAGCAGCACCGACGACTGGCACGACCTCTACATCAGCCGGCGCAGCCACCTCG
>DATKFL010000478.1:0-7384 GCA_035511355.1 Dongiaceae bacterium | reverse complement strand
CGCGCCACCGCCTCGGCCTGCGCCGCCACCTCGCGCAGCGACACCGGCGCGAGATCGATGCGCGCTTCCCCCTGCTCCACGGCGGCGAGGTCGAGAAGATCCTCGATGAGGGCCCGCAGCCTTTCGGCGTGCCGGTGGATGACCCTCACGAACTCGGCGGCCGTCTCGGGATCGCGCAGGCCGCCGTCGCGCAGCGTCTCCGCGTACCCTTTGATCGCGGTGAGCGGCGTGCGCAGCTCGTGCGAGACGTTGGCGACGAACTCGCGACGCGACTGCTCGAGGCGCTTCAGATCGGTGACGTCGTGGAAGACCGCGACCGCGCCGACGACATCCCCCTCCGGTCCGTGGAGCGCCGCCAGGCTGGCGCCGAGCACCCGCTCCTCGACCCCGCGCACCAGCTCGATCTCGCGGCTCAGCGGCTCGGTCGCGTCCAGCGCCGCCTCGACCGCCTCCTGGAGCCCCGGCACGCGCGCCGCTTCGAGCGGCCGCAACCCCTCGAGCGGCGGCGGCGCGTCGAAGATCCGCTCGAACGCGCCGTTGGCCAGCACGATGCGGCCGCTCGCGTCGGTCAGGAGCACCCCCTCCACCATCCCCTCGAGGACGGTGCGCATCTGGTTGCGCTCGCGCACCAGGAGGTCGAGCCGCTCGTCGAGCTGATCGGCCATCCGGTTGAGCGAGCGCTCGACCTCGCCGACCTCGTCGGCAGCGCCGGGGCGGGCGCGCGCGCCCGGAGTGCCCGCGGCGATGGCGCCGGCGGCGCGCGACAGCCGGTCGAGGCGGCGCACGAGCCGCCGGGAGGCCAGCATCCCGAGACCGGCGGCGAGGAGGATCGACGCCAGCGCGGCGGCCGCCACCGGGCCGCGGACCGCCCCCTCGGCACGCTGCACCTCGTCGAGCGGCACCGCGAGTCGCAGCACTCCCTTCGCCGGGTCGGCCGGGTCGACCCGCACCGCGACGTACAGCAGGTCGACGCCGAGCGTGTGGCTGTAACGCACCGCGCGGCCGTCGCCCGTGGCCAGCGCCGCCGCGACCTCGGGACGGCCGGCGTGGTTCTCGACCGTGCGCAGCGCCTCGCCGTCGAGGTCGGTGTCGCCGAGGACGGTGCCGTCGGCGGCGATCAGCGTCACCCGGACGCGCAGGTCGCGCCCCAGCCGATCGGCGAACGGGTCGGCGGTGGCGGCCAGATCCGGCTCGCGCGCCGCGAGCGCCCGCGCCACGATCGCCTGCGCCTCGAGGCCGTCGGCGAGCCGCCGCACGATCAGCCGCTCGAGCGACAGCGACAGGAAGAGGGCGGCGACGCCGATCGAGAGGGCGGCGACCAGGATGAACGACAGCGGCAGGCGATGGCGGATGCGCAGCGGCTACTCCGTCTCGTCGTGGCCGTCGGGAAGGAAGCGGTAGCCGTGCCCGCGCACCGTGCGGATCCAGGCGCCGACCGGGCCGAGCTTGGCGCGCAGGCGCTTCATGTGGGTGTCGACGGTGCGGGTCTCGAGCTCGCCGCTGTAGCCCCAGACCTCCGCCAGCAGCTGATCGCGGCCGAAGGCGCGCCCCGGCCGGCGCGCAAGGCGGTGCAGCAGCTTGAACTCGGTCGTGGTCAGCGGAACCTCGCGGCCCTCGATCTGGACGAGGTGCTGGCCGAGATCGATGACCAGCGCGCCGAACGTCAGGCGCCGCTCCCCCTCCTCCCGGGTCTCGCGGCGCAGGATCGCCTGCGCCCGGAGGACCAGCTCGCGCGGCGAGAACGGCTTGACGACGTAGTCGTCGGCGCCCAGTTCGAGCCCGACGATCCGATCGACCTCCGAGCCGCGCGCGGTGAGCATCAGGATCGGGATGCCGCGGGTCTTCTCTTCCTGTCGCAGCAGGCGCGCCACCTCGGTGCCGGGAAGGACCGGGAGCATCAGGTCGAGCACCACGAGGTCGGGTCGTTCGCGACGCGCCAGGTCGATCGCCTGCTGGCCGTTGGCGGCGGTGACCACGCGGAACCCGGCCTGGCTCAGGCTGAGGCGGATCAGCTCGAGGATGTCCCGCTCGTCCTCGACCACCAGGATGGTCTGCGACATGGCGGGAATCTTATATGATGCCCGGCCATGGACTACGAGGGATCCTGCCTGTGCGGCGTGGTGCGCTACCGCGCACGTGAACCGTTCCTCGACATGCTCCATTGTCATTGCAGCGACTGCCGCAAGACGCACGGCGCGGCATTCGCGACCTCGATCGGGGTGGCGCGCGATCGATTCGAGTTCCTGGCGGGTAGCGAGTCGCTCAGGGCTTTCACCGCCCCTTCGGGGACCCGGCGCTCGTTCTGCGCCCGCTGCGGCGCCAAGGTGAGCATCGGCAACGCCGGCTGGGACGCGATCTACGTGCCGGCCTCGACCCTCGACACGCCGCTGCCGCACCGGCCGCAGATGCACATGTACGTCGGAAGCCGCGCGCCGTGGTACGAGATCCTCGACCACCTGCCGCGCTGGGAGGCCGGGCCGGACGACGACTACCGCGACCAGCTCCCGCCCTTGAAGTAGAGCGGGCCGGAGGACACTACTGCGGGCGCGGCCCGCCGCCGAAGAACTTCGGAGTCGGCATCCGGGCGCGGATCTTCTCCAGCTGGTCGAGGGTCACGCGCGCGATCCCCTGCTTGCGACAGGAGTCCTCGACCGCGCGGGTCACCATCCCGCGCACGAAGGCGGGGATGCGCTTCATCCTCTCTTTCGCGTCGTCGTCCCAGGCCACCGTGGCGGAGGGCGGCAGCGGCGTCGCCTCGGACGGAACGGACACCGGGCAGGCCGCGGCGGTCGCGGCGTCGGCCGGGGTCACCGTCGCGGCCGATGAAAAAGTCGCGGCCGCGGCGGGTGCGATCGGCAGGCCGTACTCCGCCTTCGGCGCGGCGAGGATCGGCGATCCCGCGAACCGACCCGGCTGGTGGGTACAGAGCGGGTCCTCGGCCATCAGGTCGCCGGTGACGCCGTAGGCGCGCGCGCGGCAGCCGCCGCACTGCGACTGCAGCTCGCAGTCGCCGCAGCGGCCGCCGAGGGTCGAGCGCTCGCGCACCCGCCGGAAGAGGTCGGACGACGACCAGACGTCGCCCAGGGTCGTGACCTTGAGGTTGCCGCCGAACTGCGGCAGGTAGGGGCAGGGGGTGACGTCGCCGTTCGGGCGGATGCCGAGGTAGTGCGTCCCGGCCGGGCAGCCGCCGGCGCCGCCGGAGTAGGCGCGGGCATACGGCGCCGGCCGGCCGGCCTCGGCCTCGGCGAGCGCCGTCTTGATGAAATGCGGCGCGCACTTGGCGTTGACGATCATCTTCCCGGCAAAGTCGCGCTGCAGGCGGGCGAGGGTCAAAAGGACGGCGTCGTACTCCTCCGGCGCGATGTCCGAGACGAACTGCCCGCGTCCGGTCGGCACGAGGAAGTAGAGGTTCCAGACGCGGGCCTGCAGGCGATCGTGCGCGAAGGCGGCGATCGCCTCGAGCTCGCCGCGGTTGTGCGCCCCGACGGTGGTCTGCACGATGAACGGCAGGCCGGCCTCGTTCAGGATGCCGGCGCCGCGCACGGTGTTCTCCCACGCCCCGCGCACGGCGCGGAAGGCGTCGTGCCGGGCAGGATCGAGCGCGTCGAGCGACAGCGACAACCCGCGCGCCCCCGCCTCGCGCAGATGCGCGGCGACGTTGGCGGTGATCTTCACGCCGTTGGTCCCGACCACGACCCACAGCCCGCGCCCCGCCGCGTGCCGGATGATCTCGAGGATGTCGCGTCGCAGCAGCGGCTCGCCGCCGGTCAGGATGGTGAGCGCCTCGGGGGCGAAGGTCGCGATCTGGTCGGCGACCGCGAAGCATTCACCGGTCGACAACTCGCTGCGGTCGGCAAAGTTCTCGGTCGTGACCTTCGCCGCGCCGCCGGCGTCGAGGTAGCAGTGCTCGCAGGCGAGATTGCAGCGGTAGGTGAGATTCCACGAGACGACGTACGGCCGGGCGAAGCCGGACGCGCTTTCGGTGACTGCCGCAGCCCCGGCCATCTACATCCCGAAGAAGTCGCGCGCCTCGTCGAGCACCGTCTCGTCGATGGTCGCGTAGCCGCGCTCGCGCGCGAACCGCTCGATGCCGGTGCGCGCCATCGGCCGCACGAAGGAGGGGATCACCTCGAGCCGGGCCACGGCGGCGTCGGTCCAGGCGGGGGGGGCTCCGGCGGCGCCGGCGCCCATCGCGCCATCCGTGGTGGCGGCGATGCCCTCTCCCATCAGCCCCGGGATCATTTCGGCGAAGGGGCACTTCCCGCCCCCTTCCTTATTAGTAGCCCCCGCCGCGTCGCCCGGGGTGGGGGAGGCCGCGGCCGCGACCGCGCCCGCCGGGCCGGCGGCATCCGTGGCCGGCTCGATCTTCACCCCGAGCGACGAGACCACCTGGGTCTCGTAGGGGTTGGTCAGCATCGCCATCTCGTAGCCGCAGGCGGCGCAGGCATAGACCACCGACAACGAGCCGCGGTCGGGCGGCTTCACGCTGGTGAGTTTCATCGGCTGATCGCAGGGGACGCAGAGGAACTTCATGTCGGCGGCATCTCCAGAAGGGTCATCAGTCGGGTCGCGGTCTCGGCGAGCGCCCGCGTGGACGGCCGGTTGGCCCGCGAGGTCATCGACTCGCCGCGATCGCAGGCTGCGGCGAGGTCGGGGTCGAAGGGGATCCGCCCGAGGCAGGTCAGCCCCAGGTCGCGCCGCTCGACCGGCGCGAACAGCGGCCGCACCGTGTCGCACGAGGCGCAGGCATAGCCGTCCATGTTCTCGATGTATCCGAGGACGCGCGCCTTCGCCGAGGCGAGCGCCGCCGCCGAGCGGGCCACCACCCCGCGCGACACGTCGGAGGGGATGGTCACCAGGACGAACCGCGCGCGCGGCCCGAGGAACTCGGCGTACTGCACCATCCGCTCCGCCCCCGGCGGCAGGTCGACCACGAGCGCGTCGAGCTTCCCCCACGCCACCGCGCCCATCACCTCGGCGAGGAAGGTGAACTCGCGGGTCGCGCGCCAGGTGTGCGAGTCGCCCTTCGCCACGCTGTCGAATTCGAGAGCGCGATCCTCGGTCAGGAGCGAACCCATGGAGAAGACGCCGAAGCCGGCGCGGCTTCGCGGCAGGGCCATCCGGCCGTCGACCGGCAACGGCGTCGTGCCGGCGACCCCCGCCATGCGCGCGATGCTCGGGCCGTTGAGATCGGCATCGAGCACCGCCACCTTGCCGCCGCACGCCGCCAGGGCCGCCGCCAGGTGCATCGTCAGCGTGCTCTTGCCGACGCCGCCCTTCCCCGACCCGACGGCGACGAGATGGCGCACGTCCTTGAGGGCCGCGTCGATGCGTCCCTGGCGCGCCACCACCTGCTCGACGATGCGCGAGCCGCCGTCGCCCTTGATGTCGTGATAGCCCTTCATGGAAGCGCCTAGCCTAACACCGAACGCGATGCCCCGAGGGCGACACGGGCGCCCCGGGTCGGGGAGGATCGATTGACGTCATGACGTCATGACGCTATAGTGCCTTCATGAGCGGCCCGCGACGTGCCACCGTCTATCTCGATCCGGAACTGCATCGCGCCCTCCGCGTGAAGGCGGCGGTCTCGGATCGAAGCATCTCCGAACTGGTGAACGCCGCGGTGCGGCAGGTGCTGGCCGAGGACGAGGAGGACCTGGCGGCGGCGAGAGCGCGCGCCAGGGAGCCGAACCTCGATTTCGAGGCCGTCCTCAAGGACCTGCGGCGCCGTGGCAAGCTTTAGGCTCCTCATCAAGGCCTCGGCGGCGAAGGAACTCGAAGCGATCCCGTCCAGGGATCGCCGTCGCCTGGTTGCGAGAATCCAGAAGCTGGCCGACGAGCCACGGCCGGAAGGCTCCGAAAAGCTGTCGGGCCACGATCTGCACCGCAGTCGACAGGATGTCACCAGGGTGCTCTACACGATCGCCGACCGGGAACTGATCGTCCTGGTCATCAAGGTCGGACATCGGCGGGAGGTGTACCGCTGACGTGCCGGCATTTCCCGGGGCGCATCCGAACGAGCACGAGGAATGACGCCCCGATGACGGCCAGCCAGATCAGGGGCTGGTCAGGCCCGGCCGTCCGGCGGTGTAGCGCCATGCGGCGGCCGCCGGCCGAAACCCGCAGCGCGCCAGGGTCGCGGCGGTCGCATCGTTTTCGCCGAGGCGCGGCATCACGAGCGGCGCTCCGGTCGCGCCGATCACGGCCAGAAGCAATCCCAGGAGCGGCCCCTCGCCCTGTCCCGCCGCCGACGTCAGGGCATCGATCGTCGCGCCCGGGCGGCCTTCGCCATGCCGGTGAAACAGGACGAACGCCTCGATCTGATCGACCGTCGTGACGCCGAACCCTTCGATCCGCTCGGCGCGGCCCAGGAGCGTCGCCGCGGCCTGATCCCAGGCGATCCCCGCGCGGTCGGCGAGCAGCCGGTTCGCGGCCAGGTCGGCGACCGTCTGCGGCACGAGAAAGCGGTCGCCGGCCGGCGCCGGCGCGCCGGCAGCGAGCGCGCTCCCGTCCTCGAGCGCCCAGTCGACCAGCCGGTCGGCGCGCTCGTAGCCGCATGCCTCGAAGAAGGCGGCCGCGCCCGGCAGCGACTCGGGGATCTCGGTCACGATGAGCGGCGGCCCGAGGATTTCGAGCTTCGCGCCGAGCGATTCCAGCATGTGACGGCCGTGCCCCTGGCGCACCCGGTCGGGGCGCACGGCGATCCGGTCGACCAGGGTGGCGTGCGGCCGCTTGGCGCCGATCAGCACGCCGATCGGCTCGGCCCCGTCGAACGCGATCATGCAGGAGGAGCACCAGACCTGGCGCTCGCGGATGTCGCGCTTGAAGTCGGCGAGCGTGATCTCCGGCTGGCCGGGGAAATGCGGCCGCCAGCAGGCATTCAGCGCCTCGACGAGGCGCCGCATGTCGTCGGTGCGGCAGAAGCGGTAGGCGCTCAGGGAACGCCTCCGCGCCTACTCCTCGCGGCGGGCGGCGGCCATGACCGACATCCGGCCGACCTCGTTGAGACCACTCGGGCGCGAGGCCGGCGGAGTCGAAGGTGTCGTCGAGGTCGAGGGTGCCGCGGCCGAATTGCCCGATGCGCCGGCCGTCGGTGCCGGTGCAACCGCGTTCGGCTTCTTGTACCCCTCGATCATCGCGGCCATCATCTGCTTGCCGAACTCGATCCCCTCCTCGACCAGAGCGAGGTCGATGTTGCTGACCCCGCGCTCGGCGGTGAGGGCCTCGATCCGCTCCTGCGTCTGGTTGCGCATGAAGCCGGCCGGCACGCGGAAGACGCGCGCCACCGCCTCCTCGGTCCAGGCGTAGGGCGACAGCAGGGGGTTCTTGTTGGCGTCGCGGGCGATCAGGCGACGCTCCGCGGCCGGGGCCGGGGGCAGCGCGC
>DATKFL010000477.1:0-2819 GCA_035511355.1 Dongiaceae bacterium | reverse complement strand
CGGAGCGCCGGTCGCCGTCGGCTCGGCGGCCCGGGCCGGCGCGTCCAGGCGGATGCCGAGGACCAGGCCGGCGGTCGCCGCAGGGATGAGACGGAGCAGATCGCGCCGTGAGAATCCGTCCGCGTCGGCGGCGCCGTGGCTGAAGTTGACGATCGGCGCGCGGCTCACAGGACCCCTCCTCCGCCGTCGGGATCGTCGGGCTGCGGCGAGTGCGCCGGCGGCCGTTCGACCGGCGGCTTCTGCGGTGGCGGCTGGGGCGGCGGCTGGCCCTTCGCCCCGGGCGCCGCCGGCGGCGCGACGGTCTGGTGCGGCCCGCCCGGTCCCTTCGCGCCCGGCGCGGCGCCCGGCTGGCGCCGTCCGAGCGGGGCGTTGAGCGAGCGCGCCGCGCGGTGCACGGCGCGGCGGATCCGCTGGTAGGTCCCGCAGCGGCAGATGTGTCCGGAGAGCGCCTGGTCGATGTCCTTGTCCTCGGGATTCGGGTTCTTCAGGAGGAGCGCCGTGGCCGACATGATCATCCCCGGCTGGCAGTAGCCGCATTGCGGCACGTCCTCGGAGACCCAGGCCTTCTTCACGGGATGCTCGGTCGCCGGCGGGAGACCCTCGATGGTGGTGATCGCCCCGCGGGTCGCCTCGCCGATCGGGGTCACGCAGGATCGGATCGCCTCGCCGTCCAGGTGCACCGTGCAAGCGCCGCAGAGCGACATGCCGCAGCCGTACTTCGTGCCGGTGAGTCCCAGCGTGTCGCGCAAGACCCAGAGGAGCGGGGTGTCGGCCGCGACCTCGACGGCACGCTCCTGACCGTTGACCTTGAGGGTGTAGCGGGGCATCGGGGGAACCTCCAGAGACCGCCCGGATTCTACTGCGGGTGCGGGCGGATCGCGGCGGAACCCCGGCTAAAGATTCAGCGGGCGAAGACACCCCGGCGGCCGTCGAACCGGAGACCCTTGCCGTCGCCGACGAAGGCGCGCAGCGCCTTGAGGCGCGCGCCGAACGGCTCGCCGTCGACCGCGTCGAGCGGCGCTTCGGTCCGGCCGGCGAGCCGCGCGAGGGTGTTGATCGCCTCGAGCCGCAGGAGCCCCGCCTCGTCGCCCGCGGCGAGCTCCAGGAGGACCGGCAGGCCTCCCGGGTCGCCGAGCCCCGCGACCGCCTGCGCCAGGCGCAGCCGCACCCAGGAATCCTCGTGGGTGTCGCTCAGGTGGTGGTTCAGCGACGCCAGCACGGTGCGGTTGCCGGAATGGCCGAGCGCCTGCGCCGCCGCCTCCCGCACGCCGGGGTCCTGATCGTGCAGCGCGTCGGTGAGGTCGTGCAGGACGCGCGGGTCGCCGGTCGCCGCCAGGTCGGCGACTGCGCGGCCGCGCACGTTGGGGTGCGTGTCCCGGAGCGCGCGCCTTAGATCCTCGAGGCTGGTGCCGACCGGATGCTCCGGCTCGGTCGAGGCGCCGGTCGCGTCGCGCGGCGCCTGCTCCTCGAGACCGGGCGCGAGCGCGGGCGCGGCCGATCGGCCCTGCATCCCCCAGGCGGCGCCGGCGACGACCAGGAGCATCGCGGCGGTCGCCGCCAGCGCCCGTGCCGGTCGTGCCGCCGGCAGGATCGCCTTGGCGAGCCCGCCCGCGAGCAGCGCGATCGCGAAGCCGACGATGATCGTCGGCCCCGACGGCCGGTCGTAGGAGAAATACAACCCGACCGCGCTGACCAGGGTCGCCATGCTCCACCCGGTCAGGAGGCGCGGCTTCAGATCGTCGAAGAACATCACCGCGAAGATCGAGGGCGCCACCAGGTAGCAGAAGACCAGGAGCACGCCGGCGATCTGCACCGACGAGGTGATCACCACCCCGAATGACAGGTAGAAGAAGAAGTCCCACATCCGGACGTTCACCCCGCGCGCGTACGCCCCCTCGGGATGGAGCGACAGCTCGAGGAACTGCTTCCGGAACACGAAGTGGAACGTGCCGATGAGGCCGTACATCACCACCATGTAGGCGATCTGGTGCGGCGTCACCCAGACGATGCTCCCGGCGAGGAGATCGTGCAGGTGCTCGGCGCCATGCGGCGAGATGTCGGCGAGCAGGATGGCGGCGGCCGAGGCGGTGGCGTAGGTGATGCCGATCACGGCTTCCTGCGGCACCCTCTCGTGGCGGGTGCGGGTCAGCGCGAAGACCCCCGCCGCGAGCACCGCGAAGGTGAGCGACCAGCCGTACGCCGCCCACGACTTCGGGTCGTGGCCGAGAAGGAACGCGACGGTGGCGCCGAGCGCGGCGATCTGCGCCAGCGCGATGTCCACGAAGATCACCTTGCGGCTGATGACGTGGATGCCGAGATAGACGTGGATCCCGGTCAGCACGAGGCAGGCCAGAAATGGCAGGAACAGGACCTCGAACGCCTGCGGCATCACTTCCCCTTCCCGAGCGCCGCCGCGAGGCGCGAGGTGATCAGGTCGAAGAGCGCGAAGTAGTCGCCGGCGGCCGGGTCGCCGCCGACCTCGATCGGCAGGGTCAGGACGGTCACGCCGGTCTTCTCCGCCAGGTAGTCGGTCGAGCGATGCTCGACGTAGGGGCGCGTGACGATCAGGTTCAATCCGTTCTTCCCGAGGCTCGCGACCAGCTCCTCGAGATGCCGGGCCGAGGGCTGGATCCCCGGCTTCGGCTCGACATTGTCGGCCACCACCAGCCCGAAGCGCGCGACGAAGTACGACCAGTCGCGATGGTACGTGACGATGGAGCGACCGCGATAAGGCGCCAGCGCTCCCATCCAGCCACCCAGACGGCTTTGGAGCGTCGCGCCGCCGACCGACGTCCCCAGGAAGGTGTCGAGCGTCCCGG
>DATKFL010000476.1:0-3687 GCA_035511355.1 Dongiaceae bacterium | reverse complement strand
TTCTGCCGCTGACCTTCCTGATGGGAACGACCTTCCCGATCGCCGTGGCGGCCTGGCCCGAGAGCGGGCGGCGCCGCGGTGCGGCCCTGCTGTACGGCGTCAATACCCTCGGCGCCGCGGCCGGCGCGCTGGTCGGCACCTTCGCCGCCCTCCCGCGCCTCGGCACGCGCGGCACCTTCGCCTTCGCCGCGGCGGCGAGCGGCCTCGCGGCGCTGGTCGCGCGCAAGGCGAGCGACCTGGGACGCGAGGGCGACCGCGCGCTCCCGCCGGGCGACGCGGCGTTCGGATCCGCCGCGATCGGAGTCGACGCGACGCCGCGCGACCTGACGCGGTTCGCGCTGCTCTCCGGGATGATCGGCGCGATCCTGCAGACCGGCTGGACGCGGGTCATGACGCTCGCGTTCGGGTCGTCGGTGTTCGCGCTCGGGCTGACCCTTGCCGCCGTGCTTTGCGGACTCGGCCTGGGGCCTCTCATCGTGCGGCCGCGCGACGACACTGGCGCGGGCGCGCGCGCCCGCGCCGCCGCGAGCGCCTGGGTCGCCGGTGCCGTGGCGCTGGCGCTTCTGCCGATCCTCGGCACGCTGCCGACCCTCGCCGCGCGCTGGAGCGGGCTGTATGCCGGGAGCCCTTTCGGGGCGCTGGCGCTGCAATTCCTCCTGGCCGGTCTGCTCCTGGTCGTGCCGGCGATGGCGCAGGGGGCGACCCTGCCGCTGCTCATCGCCGCGTCGCCGGGCTCCGCGGCGTCGGTCGGCCGGGCCAGCGGGCGCCTCTATGCCGCCTCGAGCGCGGGCGCCGTGATCGGGTTCGTCGCGGCCGGGTACCTGCTCCTGCCGATCGCCGGCACCCGCCTGACCCTGGCGGCGGCCGCGGCGGGATCGCTGCTCCTGGCGTTTCTCCTCGGGGGCCGGCGCGCCGCCGGAAACGCGATGGCGCGCGGACGGCAGGCGCTGCTCGCGGCGGCGCCTCTGGTCATGGTCCTCCTGCCGGGTTGGAGCGCGGCGTCGCTCAGCGGCGGCGGCCTCATCTACGGCGCGCTGTACCGCGCCGCGGCGGGAAACACGTCCCTCGCCGACGCGATGCGCCGGCGCGGCGATCTCGTCTACGCGCGCGACGGCGCCGACGGACTGGTGACCGTGCGCCGCTCCCCCGCCGGCATCCTGTCGCTGCAGATCAACGGCAAGACCGAGGCGTCGAGCGGCGCCGACATGGCGACCCAGCTCCTGGCGGCGCACCTGCCGCTCCTCCTGCACGGCGCCGCGGATCGCACCCTCATCATCGGCCTCGCCAGCGGGGTCACGCTCGGCGCCGCCGAGCGGCATCCGGGCGGGGCCATCGACGTCGTCGAGATCGCGCGCGGCGTGCCGGACGCGGCGCGCCGCTTCGACGCGGAGAACCGCCGCGCCCTCGACGACCCGCGCGCGCGCCTGGTCATCGACGACGCGCGCGCGTGGCTCCTGGCGCGGCCGGGACGTTACGACGTCATCGCGTCGCAGCCGAGCAATCCGTGGGTCGCCGGCGTCGCCGGGCTGTTCACGACCGACATGTACCGCCTGCTGCGCGATCGCCTCGCGCCGGGCGGCGTCCTGGCGCAATGGGTGCAGGCGTACCGCCTCGAGCCGCGCGATCTCTCCGGCATCGTGCGCTCGTTCCTCGAGGTCTTTCCCGACGCGACCCTCTGGGAGGAGTCCCCCGGCGGCGGCGACTATTTCCTCGTCGCGGGACTCGGGCGCGGCCGGATCGATCCCGGCGCCCTCGCTCGCGGGCCGGCGCCGGCCTGGGACGATCTGAAAGGCGCCGGCATCGACGGACCGTCCGATCTCCTGGCGCGCTACGTCGCCGGTCCGGAGGGGCTGGCGCGCATCGCCGACGGCGCGCCGCGGCACACCGACGACAATCTCTACCTCGAATGGCGCGCGCCGCTCGCCCTCCTGCGCCAGGCGCCGCCGCAGTGGACCCTGTTCACCCGCGGGCGCGAGCCGGTCGCCGGGCTCCTCCTGCCGGGGTCGCTCGAGCGCGATCCCGATCTCGCCGCCGGGTTGGCACGCTCGCTCCGGCGCCGCGACGCGCGCCTCGAAGCGGCGCGCGCCCTGGGCGACGCCGACCGGATCGCGCTTTTGGAGCCGCGCCTGCAGGCGGGGATCGTGCTCCTGGGGCAGGGGCGTTTCGCCGAAGCGGCGGCCGACCTCGCCGGCGCCGCCGCGGCGGCGCCCAACAGCGCCTCGACCGGACTCCTCCTCGGTCAGGCCTACCTCGGAGCCGGTCTGCCGGGGGCGGCCGCCGTCGCCTTCGCCGGCGCGGTGGAGCACGACCCGGGACTGGCCGAGGCCTGGAACGGTCTGGGGCTGGCGTTCGCCGCCGCGGGTCGCGACGACGAGGCGCGGCGCGCGTTCGAGGAAGCGGTGGCGCGCGCTCCCGCTTCGAGCGCGGCGCTCAACAACCTGGGGACGGAGCTCCTGCGCGCCGGCGATCTCGACGGCGCGGGCGCGCGCTTCGACGCCGCTCTCGTCCTCGATCCGGAGTTCTCCGCCGCCCTCGCGAACCGGGGTCTTCTGGCGCGCCGCCGCGGCGATCCCGACGCGGCGGCGCGCGGCTATCGCGCCGCCCTGGCCGCGGATCCCGGCAATGCCGACGCGCGCTACAACCTGGCGAAGATTCTGGGGGAGTCGGGTCGGATCGCGGCGGCCCGATCCGAGCTCGAGACGATCCTGGCGGCCGATCCCTCGGACGCGGAGGCGCGCCGGGCCCTGGATCTCCTGGCGCGCACGGCGGCGGACCGGCCCGGTCGTTAGCCCGGCGGTTTGGCCGGAGGCGGCGCCGCGGCGGCGCCCGCGGAGGGCGCCGCCCCCGCGGCCGGCGGCGCGGAACCGGTCGCTTCCGTCGCGGTCGGCGGAGGAGGTGCGGTGGCCTGGGTGATCAACTCGCCCGCCTGACGCTCGATCTCGGCGAGCGCGTCCTTGGCGCAGAAGCCGACGCTGGGCCAGGCCGGGTCGTACAGGGGCAGGCGGCCCTCCTTCGTCGGCGCCCCGAACAGGAGTCGCTGCTTCGCGGGCGTCCCCCCTTCCGCCTCCGGCTCCTGCTCGAGGACGATTTCGACCGCCGGGTGCGCGAGCAGCCCGTCGACGAGCGGCCGGGCCGGGTGATCGTCGAAGGTCACGGCGCGGATGCCGGCGAGCGCGCGGCTGAAATTGTCGATGCTGTCGCTGCGGACCGTGCCGGTCGCCTTGCCGGTGACGTTCCAGGTGCTCTCCTTGCCGCGGGTCAGGACGAGCGCCGGGCCGTCCCCCTCCTTGAGGCTGATCGAGGTGAGCCGGTACTGGCTGAGCCCGACCGCCTCCTTGCGACGCAGGTCGGCGATCGAGGTGGTCACCTTCGGCCAGATGTCGGAGTTCACCATGACGATCGACGCCCGTCCGAGGTTGCGCGCGCAACGCTGGCCGTACTTCTCCTTCCCGAACGCGACCAGCTTGGCGGCGTCCCAACCCTCCTGCAGGACCGCGACCCGCGCGGCGGGCGGCTCGAGACCGCACTCCCGGGTCTCCTCCGGCGTGGCGCTCTCGCTGACGAACTTCGCGGCGCGCAGCCGCTCGAGGGAGTTGAGCAGCTCGGTGATCGTCGGGCCGTCGGCGGGCGCCGCGATCGGCCGGGTCATCGTCCAGCCGCCGGCGTCGCGCTTCTCGAGCGCCAGGA
>DATKFL010000475.1:0-6475 GCA_035511355.1 Dongiaceae bacterium | reverse complement strand
CGAGGATCGCCGCCGCGATGAGCGGCGGCGCGACGCCGCGCACGACACCGGGCGGCTTCATCCGGTGACGCTGGCGCCGCGCGCCCGGCCCGCGACCCAGAGGCGGAACGACTCCGCGTCCTCGACCACGAGCCAGCCGCGCGACTTGTCGGTGTGCGGCAGACCGCACAATTGATCGCCGCGCAGCGCAAAGCGCCCCCGTTGGCGCGCGGTGAACCGGATCTCCGACGGCAGCCCGGGTGCGCAGAAATCCCTGAGCCCCAGGCCGGGAAGCGTGAAGTCGCTGACGTAGTCGAGGCTCTGCAGGGCGAAGCGCACCTCGGCGCCGATCGGCACGTGCACTTCCCGTCCGGTCGGGATCTCGGTCGCGGCGCCGTCCGGTCTCGGCACGACGTACGAAGCCTGCCAGGCGGCGGCGTGTGCCACCATGCGCACCTCGATCGAGTCGACCGGCACCAGCGACGCGGGGGCGCAGGCGGCGACACCGCTTGCGAGGCACAGCAGGGCGAGCACGGAGGTCCGACGCCGGGGTGCGGCGTTGTCAGACACGGGACGACCACTCCTGACCGGACCGGATCGTGAGACGTCGAAGACCGGGCCCCCGCGTCCCGCGCTCCCAACGCGGAGACGGCGGCCGGCAGGAGGTGTCTACGTCACGCGCGCCGCCCAGGTTGCCGCGATCGCGCGCTTCACCTCACTCTCGACGGCTCGCGCGATTCTTACGGCGCCAACTTCGATCGCGCGACGCGGCTTCGCGTTCCCGCGCGGAGCGTTCACCGCGCCCGGAAGTCGGTGCCCGAAATCGAACAGTGTCCGTTCCCGCACAGGCTCGGCGACGGGTTGCACGTCACATCGTCGTCACCCGCGCGAGGGGAAGCTGGTGTTCGCCGGGATGCGCGCGCTCTAGGTGACCAGCGGCGCCGGCGCGGCGGCGGGAACGTCGACGAACACCAGCCGGCGCCGCAGCTCGCGCCGCAACAGGGTGTAGGAAGCGATCGCCTGCAGCGCGACGGTCGCGACCGACAGGTACCAGACCTGCCGGACCTCGAATCCGGGCCGCAGCGACAGCAGGTACGCCGGCAGCGCGAAGATCACGATCCGCAGCGCCGAGCAGAGCAGCGGCGGCAGGGTGTGCCCCATCCCCTGGAAGATGCTGCTGCAGGTGAACACGACCCCGACCGCGAGGAAGTTGAACGAGATGACGCGCAGGAATCCGGCGCCGAACTCGATCACCGCCGGGTCCTGGCTGAAGATGCCGATCATCGCCTCGGGGGCGAGGTGGCTCAGGAAGGTCAGGACCACCATCACGCTCGAGACCATGATCAGGGCGGCGCGGAAGGTCTCGCGCACGCGCGCGGCGTTGCGCGCGCCGAAGTTCTGGCCGGCGAGCGGCGCGGCGGCGAAGGCGAACGCCATGGTCGGGAGGAACATCGACTGCATGAGGCGGCCGCCGATCCCGAAGCCGGCCTGCGCCGCGGCGCCGAACGGCCGGATGATCCAGTAGACCAGCACCATGTAGACGGTCATCAACCCGAACTCGCCGCCCGCCGGGATGCCGACCTTCAGCATGCCCCACAATGTCGCCCACTGCGGCCGCCAGGCGGAGGGCGTCACGCGAAGATAGTTCCCCGGCTTCAGGAAGTAGCCCCAGAACATCACGACGCCGGCGATCACCGCGATGAAGGTGGCCATCGCCGCCCCGGCGACGCCGAACGGCCGCCCGGTCCCCCACCCGAGGATCAGGACCGGCGCGAGCGCCATGTTCACCAGGACGCTCAGGATCTGGATCACCATCGTCGGCAGCATCACGCCGCTGCCGCGGAGCGCCGCCGCCATCGAGACGATCAGGAACTGCAGCGTCATCGCCGGGACGAACCAGTTCAGGTACTCGACCCCGAGGCCGGCGGTCACCGGGTCGGCGCTCAGGAGACCGCAGTAAAGGCTGCGCAGGGAGAAGCCGACCACCCCGAACGCCGCGCCGACGGCGCAGGACAGCGCAAAGGCCTGGTTGAAGACCAGGTTGGCGCGCGCGTGATCCCGGCGCCCGACGGCGTGCGACACCAGGGTCGTCGTGCCGACGCTCAAGGCCTGCGTGATCGCGAGGACCACGAGCATCAGGTTGCCGGCCAGCGCCACGGCGGCGATCGCCGCGCTCCCGAGATGCCCCACGAAGTAGAGATCGACGAGGTAGTAGAACGTCTGGAACGCCATGCTCAGCGCGATGAACAGCGACAGCGACACCAGGTGCTTCGCGATCGATCCCTGCGTGAGGTCCTTCATCGTGCCGCGAGGTCGGGCCGCTTCGTGTGAAAGCCGGTCGCCTCCTGATAGGCGCGCGCCAGGCTCAGGAGGGCGGCCTCGCCGTACAGGCGACCCAGGAAGGTCAGGCTGACCGGGGTCCCCGGCCCGCCGACGTTGTCATCGTCGTCGTCCCGATCGCTCAGGGGCGGCGGCGCGTCGGCGCCGCGGAACCCGTTCGGCAGGATGAGCGCGGGATGCCCGGTGAGGTTGGTCATCACCAGCTGCACCGACGAGGTCGGCGCGACGATGACATCGAACGGCTCGAACGCCTTCGCCACCACGTCGATCGCCCGCCGGCGCGCGCGCGCCGCCTGCAGGTACTCGACCGCCGGGATGAAGCGCGCCGCGCGGAAGGTGTTCGGCCAGTCGTCGGGGCCCTGCGCGGTCAGCAGGCGGTCTCGACCGCTCGTGGTGAGGTCGTCGAAGGCCGCGGCGGCCTCGGCGAGGAGCATCGTCACCATCGGCCGGTAGGGGAGATCGGGGATCTCGACCGGCGTCATCGCGACGCCCATCTCCTTGAGTTTCGCGAGCGCCGCCTGCTCGAAGCGGGCGTCGTACTCCGCGCGTTTCACCGACGCCTCGCGCCGGGCGCGCTCCTTCTCTTTCAGCGCGCGCTCCTCGGGGGTCGCCGGCTCCGGTTCGGGGGCGGCCGCGTCGCCCGGGGCCGGTGGCGCGCCGCCGGGCGGCCGATCGAACTCCGCCTTGAGGTAGCCGACCTTGAGACGGCGCCAGTCGGCGCCGCCGTCCCAGTTGAACGCCGCGGGACGCACCGTGCGGTCGCGCCCGTCGGGCCCGGCGATGGCGTCGAGCACGATCGCGCAGTCCTCGACCGATCGGGTGATCGGCCCGAGCTTGTCCATGCTCCACGACAGCGCCATCGCGCCGGTGCGCGGGACCCGGCCGAAGGTCGGCCTGAGACCGGTGGTGCCGCAACGCGTCGACGGCGACGAGATCGACCCGAGCGTCTCGGAGCCGATGCTGAAGGCGACGCACCCGGCGGCGGTCGCCGAGGCCGGCCCGGCCGACGAGCCGCTCGATCCCTGCTTCGGATTCCAGGGGTTGCGCGTCCGGCCGCCGAACCACTTGTCACCGAGCGCCAGCGCGCCCAGCGTCAGTTTCGCCACGAGGATCGCCCCCGCCGCGTCGAGTCGCCCGACGACCGCGGCGTCCGCGTCGATCGTCTGCTCCTCGAACCCGCCGGCGCCCCACGTGGTCCGGTACCCCTTCACCGCGAGGAGATCCTTCGCGCCCCACGGCATCCCGTGCAGCGGCCCGCGGTACCGCCCCGCGGCGAGGTCGCGGTCGGCCTCCTTCGCCTGCGCGCGCGCCCGTTCCGCCGTCAGGGTGACGTTGAACTTGAGCGTCCGGTCATGGCGCGCGATCCGCGCGAGGTACATCTCGGTCAGCGCGGTCACCGAGACCTTCTTCGTGCGCACCAGCTCGGAGAGGTCGCGCACGCTCCAGAAGGCCACTTCCTCGAGATCGCGCGGCACTCCCTTCGCGGCGATGTGCGGCGCCGCGGGCGACAGGCGCAGCGGCGTCCGGGTGGTCGCGATCGCCATCCCCGGCGGCACCGGGTCGAAGAGCAGGCAGGGCTCGACGTCGTTGGGGAGATGCAGCGCCCGGATCGCCTCGTACCCTTCGGTCGCCTGGTTGAGGTCGTCGAGCATCAGGGCGCGGAGCTCTTCCGGGATCGCGACGCCGGCGATGGTCGCCGCCTCGTCGATCATGTCGGCGGTGATCCGCGTCTTCCCCTGGGTGATCGCCCAGAGCGTTCCGGGAAGCAGCGTGGAGGTCAGCCCCAGGCCCGAGCAGGCGGCGACGAAGCGGCGGCGGTCGAGCATCATGTCCCTCCGATCAGCCGCGCTCGAAGATCTCGCGGGCGATGATCATCCGCTGGATCTGCGAGGTGCCTTCGTAGATCTGGAAGATCTTGGCGTCGCGCATCAGCTTCTCGACCGGGTACTCGGTGTTGAACCCGTAGCCGCCGAAGACCTGCACCGCGTCGATCGCGGTCTGCATCGCCGAGTCGGCGGCGAACGCCTTCGCCATCGCGGCCTCGCGGGTGTTGCGCTCGCCGCGATCGATCCGGAAGGCGGAGTTCCACACCAGGAACCGCGCCGCCTCGACGCGCGTCGCCATGTCGGCGACCATGAACGCGACCGCCTGATGCTTGTGGATCGGCACGCCGAACGTCGTGCGCTCTTTCGCGTAGCGCGCCGCATGCTCCATCGCCGATCGCGCCAGCCCGACCGCGGCGGCGGCGACGATCGGCCGGCTGTGATCGAAGGCCGCCATCGCCAGGAGCCATCCCTTCCCCTCGGCGCCGATGAGATTGGCCTTCGGCACCTTCACGTCGTTGAAGGTGATCGCGCGCGTGTCCGACGCGCGCTGCCCCATGTTCTTCTCCTTCTTCCCCACCTCGACCCCGTCGGTCTCGCGCGGCACGTAGAAGGCGCTCATGCCCCGGTGCTTCTGCGACGGGTCGGTGTAGGCGACCACGAAGTACCAGTCGGCGACGCTGGCGCTGGTGATCCACATCTTCTGCCCCTTGAGGACGTAGTCGTCTCCGACCTTGCGCGCCACGGTCTTCATCCCGGCGACGTCGGAGCCGGCCTGCGGCTCGGTGACGCAGTAGGCGGCGAAGCGGCACGCCTCGGTCATCGGGCCGAGGATCCGCTTCTTCTGCTCCTCCGACCCGCCGACGATGATCGGCCCTTCGGCCAGCGTGTTGGCCTCCATCGCGGTGCCGATCCCGGTGCAGCCCCAGGCGATCTCCTCGGCGATCAGGCACCCTTCGAGCGCCCCCAGGCCGGCGCCCCCGTAGGCCTCGGGGATCTGCGTGTTCATCAGGCCCAGCTCCCACGCCTTCTCGCAGATCGCGCGCGGGAATTCGCCGGTCTGGTCGTGATGCGCCGCCTTCGGAACGATCTCCTTCGCGGAGAAGTCGTGCGCCAGGTCGCGCAACTGCTGCTGTTCGTCGGATAGGCTGAAGTCGATCACAGATCCTCCAGGGTCAGGGGGACGTCGGCGCGCTTCCAGGCGGTCTGGAACCGGTCGCGCGCCGCCTTGGCTTCGGACGGCTTGTGCCCGGCGGAGAGCGCCAGCGACAACCCGAACAGCAACCGCGCGTTCTCCGGTTGCCGCTCGAGCCCGGCGCGGAGCACCGCCTCGGCCTCCTGGTACCGGCCGGCGCGCAGGAGCGCCCCGCCCAGCGACTCCCGGAGCGCATGGTACCAGCCCGCGGGGGGCGCGCTCGACAGGTTGTCGCCGGCCTGCACCGCGGCGCGCCAGGAGGCGAGGGCGCGATCGCGCTCCGCCTTCGCCTCCAGCAGGCGGCCGTCGAGGACGAAGCCGGCGACGTTCAGCACGTCCTGCGCGAGGTCGCCGCCGACGCGGGTCTCGGAGCCGACCTTCTCGCGGGTCGCGGCGAACGCCGTGCGCGCCGCGGCGGCCCCGTCGAGATCGCGGCGGGCGACCAGGGCCACCCCGCGCGCCATCTGGAAGAGCGCGACCGCGAACGGGCGATCCGCCGGCGGCTCGGGGCGCACGACGAGAGTCTCCCAGGCTCCGAAACGGAGCGCCGCGAACAGCGGCGCCGCGGCGTACAGCTCGAAGCCCGGGTCCGCGGGACCCGAGGCCGCCGCATCGCGCGCGAGCGTTGCGGCGGCGCCGGTCGCCGCTTTCGATCGTCCGGCGTCGAGGAGCGCGAGGAACGCCGCGTAGTCGGCGGTCAGCCGGCCGCTCGCGCGGTCGCTCGCCGCCGCGCGCTCCCCCGCGGCGGCGGGGTCGACCCCCGGTGCCGTCGCCCCGCCGGCGCCGGCGCCGGCGCATGCGACCACGACGACACCCAGCGCCGCCACGCCGATCCGAAATGCCGCATCCAGGGTCACGGCGGCGAGTCTAGGGTTCCGGGCCCGAATCCGCAACGGCGGCGCGCGTCCCGTTTGCTAAGATGCGCGCATGCCATCGCGCCTTCTCGACATGCGCGAGTGCGCCGCGCCCGAGTTCAGGAGCCTCTACGAGCCGATGCGCGCGCTCGACCTCGGCCGGCAGCCGGCCTGGTTCCGGCCGCTCCTGGAGCGCCACCGGCGGCTCCGGAGCATGACCGGTTACGACCACTGGTCGCGCGCCTGGGAATACCCGTGGGCGGTGATCGAGGCCGGGCTCGCGC
>DATKFL010000474.1:0-32528 GCA_035511355.1 Dongiaceae bacterium | reverse complement strand
GCGCTCGAGGCGGGGGCGCGCCGGCTCTGCGTCACCGACACTGTCGGGCACGCGACCCCGGCCGGGGTGCGCGCGGTGATCCGGTTCGTGCGCGGGGTGGCCGCCGACGCCGGGGTCGCCGCCGGAGTCGACTGGCACGGGCACCGCGATCGCGGACTCGACATCCCGAACGTGCTGGCGGCGATCGAGGCGGGGGCCGATCGGGTGCACGGCTGCGGCCTCGGCATCGGCGAGCGCGCGGGGAACGCCGCGATGGAGCTGATCCTCGTAAACCTGAAGCTCCTCGGATGGATCGACCGCGATCTCGCGAGCCTCCCGGAGTACTGCCGCCTGATCGCCGAGGGGTGCCGCATGCCGATCCCGCACAACTATCCGGTGGTCGGGCACGACGCCTTCGAGACCGGCACCGGCGTGCATGCGGCGGCGGTGATCAAGGCCCTCCGGAAGCGCGACCTGTGGCTCGCCGACCGGGTCTACTCCGGCGTGCCGGCCTCCGAGGTCGGCAGGCGCCAGAGCATCGTCATCGGGCCGCTGTCGGGGAAGTCGAACGTGATCTTCTGGCTGGAGGAGCGCGGCCTGGAACCGAAGGACGAGATCGTCACCCGCATCTACGACGCCGCCAAGAAGTCCGACCGCGTCCTTCAGGAACGAGAGATCGAGGCCCTCATCGCCGGCGCCTGACCGGGTGGTGAGCGTCCACGAGGCGCCCCGGCGCGCGAATGGCAAGGCACCCACGTCGGCCGCGCCGTTCGCGCGCCGGGGCGCCCCGCGCCGACCAGGCTCCTAGGGCCGGTCATCCTCGAGGCAAACGCGATTCCGCCCTTCCTGCTTGGCGCGATAGAGGGCCCGGTCGGCCCGCGCCACCAGCGCCTTGAGCGCGGTTCCGTGCGCGGGGAAGAGCGCCACGCCGACGCTGATCGTCGTCCTGACCGTGCGGCCGTCGAGGCTGAAGGAGGTGGCCTCGACGTTCTCGCGGATGCGCTCGGCCACCTGGATGGCGCCGGCGCCGTCCGACTCGGGGAGATAGGCGATGAACTCCTCGCCGCCGTAACGCGCCGCGATGTCGGCGCTTCGGATCGAACGCGCGATCAGGCCGCCGATCTGGCTCAGGACGTGGCTTCCCATCAGGTGCCCGTTGGTGTCGTTCACCTGCTTGAAGTGATCGAGGTCCATCATCAGGAGCCCCAACGGCACGCTGTACTCGAGGCACCGTCGCAGCTGCACCTCGAGCGCGAGAAAGAGCGACTCGCGGGTCAGGAGCCCGGTCAGCTGGTCGAAGCGGATGCGGTTCCGCACCTCGGCGTGGAATTTCACCTCGAGGTCGTCGAGCAGCACGAACTTCAGGACCGTGTCGCCGATCTGGACCTTGTCGCCGTCCCGGTGCTCGATCCGGTCGATGGCGCGCGAGTTGACGTAGGTCTTGTTGGTGCTCTCGAGGTCGATCAGCACGAACGTGACGGTCTCCTCGATCGGGTTCCAGGAGAACTCGATGCGCGCGTGCCGGCGCGAGGCCTTCTCGTCGGGGATGCGCACGTCGACGTCGAGACCGCGCCCGACGATCATGGTGCCGCGGCGCAGCCGGAAATCGCGCCCGATCTCCGCCCCCTGCAGCACGACGAGCGACGCGTGGTGGCGGCGCAGGGTCTGGGTGTCGACCTCCTCCTGCGCGCCGACCAGCGTCCGATCGAAGAAGCTCTGGGTCATCCAGCCTCTCGCGGGCCCCGCGCCCCGGCCGCCGATTGCGAATCTGCAATCGGACCGGCACGGCCATCCCCCCGGGGCGGGGCCCGATCATGCGTCAATGTAATCCGTCGGAGGGGGATGTCCACCCGGCACGCCCGGGGGCTTGCGGTCGGGCCGCGGGGTGCGATAGAAGCCGCACGCACGGAGGGAGGGCCGACGATGCGGGTGATTCCGGACGGAAGGGTGATCGCGGCGGCGATTCTGGCGGTATGTGCCGCTTTCGCGGGCGCGCGGCCGGCCGCCGCGCAGGCCGCCGCCTCGCCCTACGCGGAGGATCGCGGCGGGCGTCGCCTCTTCCAGCGCTTCGTGGAAGACGCCGCCATCGTCCCGGGCGGCTGGATCGAGGGGGTTTTCACCTACGACAACCAGCCCGACAACGCCCAGCGCTATTTCCTCGGCGGGCAGTTCGCCTTCCGGCTGGGTGAGCGCGCCGAAGCGGGCCTCCGCCTCGGCTTCGTTCGGCAGGAGTTCGACGGCGCCGACGATGGCTCGGGAATCGCCGACATCGACGTCTACGGCAAGTACCGCTTCGGCGGCCCCTGCGCCGCCGGCGGGATCGTCAAGATCCCGAGCGGCGACGAGGGGGAGGGGATCGGCACCGGCCAGCCCGACGTCGAAGGCTTTTTCGCCTGCCGCGCCGACTTCGCCGCCGTGTCGCTCGCCGGGAGCGCCGGCATCCGATACAACGGCAAGCCCGACCCGCCGTTGCCCGATTCGGAGGCGTCGGTGCTCCTCGGCGGAGGGCTTCTGATCCCCGCCGGGACCAGGACCACCTTCGTCATCGAGGCGACCTGGGAGAGCGAGCGGCTGAGCGGCGCGGGGAACGACGCCCGTCTCACCTTCGGCTACTCGGGCGCCGGGCCCGGACCGGGGTTCGGACTGCGCGTCGCGGTCGCGTTGCCGCTCAGCGACGCCGCGCCCGACTACCAGGTCTTCGTCGGCGCCGCCTGGCTCTACTGAAGGATCGGCGGCCCGTCCACCGACGTCACCGGTCCGCGGCAGGGGCCGCGCGCCGGTCGACGCGCGATCGGCGTGGTATCCTCGACCTCTTCCTCGAAGGAGACGCCGATGACCGCATCCGTGACGTTGTACGCGCTGAATGCCTCGCCCAACACCATGAAGGTGCGCGCGGCGCTGGCCTACAAGAAGATTCCCCACCAGCGAATCGATGTCGACCCGGCGCGGCGCGAGGAGGTGGTGAAGCTCTCCGGCCAGCCGCTGACCCCGATTCTCAAGCACGGCGACGCGGTGGTGTACGACTCCTACGGCATCATGCGCTACCTCGATGCCAACTGGCGGCAGGCGCCGGCGCTCTACAGCGCCGACCGCGCCACGATGAAGGCGATCGAGAGCTGGGAGCTGTACGCGCGCACCGACGTGGGACCGGCGATCTCGACGATGTTCGGCCAGATCCGCGAGGCGAACCCCGACGCGGCGAAGATCCGCGGGGCGAACGAGCAGATGAATCGCGGCGCCGCGAAAATCGAGGCGACCCTCTCGGCGAGCGAGTGGCTGGTCGGCGCGACGCCGACCGCCGCCGATTTCACCCTCGCCATGCCGCTGTACTACGGCGCGGTCGCCGCGGTCGGTCCCGAGGCGACGCCGGTCGCCGGGCTGTTCGGCAAACACCTCAAGATCGAGAACGCCCCGAAGACCATCGCCTGGATCCGGCGGGTGATGGAGTGGCACCGCTGAGCCGGCGGTCGGGCGGCCGGGCGAGTCAGCGCTTCGCGGCGATCCCGGCGTAGACCTCCCGCGCCTTGTTCAGGGTGGCGAGGGTGGCGGCGCGCTCCGCGGCGTCGTTCCAGTCGGATCGGGCCGTGACCGCCGCGATCAGTCGATCGACCCAGCGCACGAAATAGGCGCCTTCCTCCGCCGACGGTGACGCCAGGGCGCCGCCGATCTGCACGTAGACCGGGATGGTCGAGGCGAAGGGGTAGAGATCGAGCACCGGCCATGCGGGCGCGTCGGCGTACGCCCGCAGCACCATCCAGCCGCTCCTGGCGAACTCGAGCGGCACGGTGGCGGTGGCGCTCATCCGATCGGCACCGAGAGGCACGGTCGCCGCCACCCGGCCATCCTGCACAATCTCGAGATGGTCGACCGGCACCGGCGACCGCATCGTCACTCGCGCCTCGAGCCGCGCCGGTCCGGCGTCGCGCTGCACGGTTCCGCCGGGCGCCGCGCCCGCGAGCGTCAACTCCAGGAGCGGGGCGTTGGTCACGAAGGTCTTCCCGCCCTTGAGCGCGGCGAGGAAGGCGGCGTGATCGAAGCGCGCGCCGACCTGCGCGTAGACCCGCACCAACCCGACCGGCCCGCGGAGCGACGCGAAGTCGGCCATGGCGTCGGTGCCGGCCCCGGCCGGGATCCGGAAGCCGCAGTTCAGGAGGCGATACCAGATCTCGGAGGTGATCAGGTGATCGCTGAACCCCATCACTTCGAGGTAGTCCATCGTTCCGAGCGCCGCGTCGACCGGCAGCGCGTAGGAGAGGGGCGTCGAGGCGTCGTCCGGGTCGGGACGCGCGTCGAAGGGATGCACGTAGCCGGTCAGCGCGCCCTGCGCGTGCGCCTGGTCGAAGATGAAGGTGTTGGTCGGGAAGGCGCTCGCTGCCGGCGTGTTCACGTAGGAGGCGTAGGCCGGCATGAGGAAGTGATCCTGGAGGCCCAGCAGCCCCGTGTGTCCCCAGAACGAGGTGTGGTACTCCTGGCCGTGCATCAGGAGCATCCCCGGCTTCGACGCCGGATCGGGTCGCGTCGAGAACGACCTGATGTCCGGGATGCGCTGCTCCTTGTTCACGACCAGGTTCTCGATCAGGTTGAGCCCCTCCGCCTCCCCCTGGAAGACGAGATGCGCGGGGGTGTTGCGATAGGCGCCGCAGTAGTTCATGTGCACGTGCAGGTCGGCGCCGCGCCAGCCTTTCGCGGGCATGTCGGCGAGCCGGCGCAACGCCGCGCGATGGGTCGCGGCGCCACTCGGTACAACCTCGACCACAGCGCGGTCGACGGCGTACTCCGGACCGCGGCTCACCTCGACCCGGAACCGTCCCGGGGGGACCGGCACGACCGCCGTCCCGCGCGCGTGGAAGTAGCCGTACTCGAAGGCGCTCTCGCCACGCACGAACATCTCGTCCGCATGCCGCCAGGCGTCGTCCGGGGCGAAGAAGCGTCCGTCGGGGCCCATCACCGAGACGCGCGCCGGGATCGGCTGGCCGGTCGCGGCCTCGACGAGTCGCACGGTGAGGGCGCCCCATCCTTCCGGCCGCAGGCGCCGGCCGAGATCGACCCGGGCATCGCCTCCGCCCGGGATCCCGATGACGTGCAGGTCGGTGTCGCCGCGCTCGTTCGAGACGTACAGCAGCCGCCGGCCGTCCGGGGCGAAGCGCGGATTGGTGGCGTCGAACTCGCCGTAGGTGAGCGGGAAGGGGTCGCCCCCCTCGTCGGTCATCATCCAGATCTGATGCCACTGTCCGCCGAGGTAGGACGCGTAGGCGATGCGATGCCCGCCGCGCGCCCAGTCGGGGCGCGCCCGCCAGGTGGTCTCCTCGTAGCGGATCTCGCGCGGCATGGCGCCGGGGCGCGCCGCGGCGCGCCAGAACCCGCCGGTGCCCCAGATGTGGCCGCGGTTCGAGACGTAGAGAAGCTCGCTCCCGTCCGGCGACCAGACGGGGGAGAGGGCGTGATCGAACCGGCTGTAGTAGTAGCGCGGCAGGCCGCTGTCCTTGTCCTCGGTGACCCGCACCGCCGCGCCGAGCCGGCCGTCGGCGAAGTCGGCGACGAAGACATGGAAGCGTCCCTCGAAGGCGGTCGAGACCCAGGCGAGCCGCTTCCCGTCGGGGGAGAAGCGCGGCTCGAGATTCACCGCGCCGTCGTGCACGAGCGCGGTCGTCGTGCCGCGGTCGAGATCGAGCAGGCGCAACTCCACCTGGTCGTCGCGATACGAGACGTAGGCGATGAAGCGCCCCGCCGGGGACCAGGCCGGCTGGTGGTCGTACCCCGGCCCGTCGGTCAGGAGGCGGGTCTCGGCGGAGCCGAGATGGTGCATCCAGAGCGAGCCCTGCATCGCCACCACGAGGTCGCGTCCGTCGGGGGACCAGTCGGCGCTCGACGGGCCGCTCTGCACCTGGGGCAGGTACATCTCGCGGTAGTAGTAGTTGTGCGGCAGCTTGATCTGCTTCAGGACCGGTTCGCGCGCCGGCGCGGCCGCGGCGCCGCCGGGGCCGGCGAGCGCCAGGGCCGAGGCCGTCATAAAGATGAAGGCGAGCGTCCCGGCCGGTCCACGCGGGCGGCC
The DNA here is from genome assembly GCA_035511355.1 of Dongiaceae bacterium. Classification (GTDB taxonomy): domain Bacteria; phylum Acidobacteriota; class Polarisedimenticolia; order Gp22-AA2; family Gp22-AA2; genus DATKFL01. The sequence continues at coordinate 26,497 of DATKFL010000474.1, read as the reverse complement.
CCCGGGACGGCGGCGGTCGGTCAGGGAACAGGGCATCGCGGCTCCTCCGGGGCGCGGCGAGTGTCGCCGGAAGTCCCGCGCCGCGCGGCATTATAGGGCGGTCGCGGGGAGGTCATCGGCCCGGCCTCCTGTGCTACCATCCGCCGACCTGACGGTCAGAACGAAAGAGGAGGTTTCTCGTGTCCTACGTCATTACCGACAAGTGCCTGGGCGAGCGCTACGCCACCTGCGTGGCCGTCTGCCCGGTCGATTGCATGCACCCCGGCGAGTACAAGGGCGAGGTCTTCCTGATCATCGACCCCGAGGAGTGCATCGATTGCGGAGCCTGTCTCCCCGAGTGTCCGATCGAGGCGATCGTCGAGACCGAGGAGGAGTCGCCGGAGTGGGCCGTCATCAACAAGGAGCTCACCCCTGCCTTCAAGCAGAACGCCCCGGTGACGCCGCGCCCGGCGAACGACCCGCCGAAGAAGCCGGGCAACAAGCTGCGTTCGTCGTAGCCGGCGGTCGACACCCGTGACCCGATCGAAGGCCCCCGCGAGGGGGCCTTTTTCGTTCCGCGACACCGCCTGCGTCCTTCTGAGCGGCGGGCTCGACTCGGCGGTGCTCGCGGTGACCAGCCTCCGGCGGCACGCCCGGGTGCAGCCGCTGTACGTGCGCGCCGGGTTGCACTGGGAGCCGGTCGAGGAGACGCACCTGCGCCGGTTCCTCCGCGCCGTGCGCCGGCCGGGGCTCCTGCCGCTCGCGCGCATCGAAGTGCCGATGCGGGATCTCATCGGTTCGCACTGGAGCGCCAGCGGCGTCGGCACGCCGGTCTACGCGGACGACGATGCCTCGGTCTACATCCCCGGGCGGAACATCGCCCTGTTCTCCAAGGCGGCGACCTTCTGCGCGCTCCGGGGGATTCCGGTGCTGGTCTCCGGGATCCTGAGCGCCAATCCCTTCCCTGATGGCCGGCCGGTTTTCCTGAAATCGATGGCGCGGGCGTTGTCGCTCGGGCTCGGGAGCCGCCTCGCGATCAGGACGCCGTTCCGGAGCTACACGAAGGACCGGGTGATCAGGATGGGACGCGACCTGCCGCTCCACCTGACCTTCTCGTGCATCAGCCCGAGACGGGGGATGCACTGCGGCGCCTGCTGCAAGTGCCGCGAGCGGATCGAGGCGTTCGCCGCGGCCGGGGTCCACGACCGGACGATTTACGCGCCCGGACCCGAAACCGGCCTGCCGAAGCCGCCGGGATCGGCGCCGCGCGCCGCAGCGGCCGCGGCGGCCGCGCGCCGCGCGAGCAGGCGCGCCACGCCGAACACCGACGCCAGCGTCAGGTAGGAGATCACCAGGAGCGCCAGCCCCTCGGGAATCCCCGGGACCGGGTCGGTCTCTTCGGGCCCGCGCAGGAAGTGCGCCCCGGTCCCGAGGGCGATCGCCGGGACCAGGAACGCCAGGAGGCGCGTCCCGCCCTCCGCGCGGCGGACCAGGAGCCGGAGCCCCTCGCGGATCGGCGCGCCGCGCCTGCCCGACGCCCGCTGACTCACCGCGAAGGGGGTCGCGTAGACCGTCATGACGAGGGTCGCCGATTCGATCAGCGGCTCGATCCGGTAGGCCGCGGTCCGGAGCCACGCTTCGAACGGCTCGGCGGCGGCGAACAGCTCGTGCCAGCCCCACAGCCCGACGAAGACCGGCCCGTAGGCGAGGACCGAGATCTTGGTCTGCAGCCAGAGGAGCGGCAGGAAGAGGAGCGCCATCACCTGGATGAAGGGCGGCCGCTCCCCCTTCCCGGCGGCGGCGTGCACCACCAGGCCGAGAATGCCGAACGACACGGCGAGGGCGGTCAGGAGCCCCGGCACCACGGCGGCGCCCCAGTCGTCGGGGTGCGCGGTCGCCTCGGCGACGACGATGCGCACCAGGAGGTCGACCAGCGTGTAGATGCCGACCAGGTGGAAGCGCGCGTTGATGCCGGCAAGGCACTCGCGCAGGAGCGGCGCGTCGCGGGCGGGGTCGGTCAGCGGCCCGGCACGTAGGAGGCGACCGAGGTCGGCGTCTCCCAGAGGCGGACTTCGGCGACGTCGAGCCCGCCGGAGCGGGCGCGCTCGCAGATCAGGCGCGCGATCGCCTCGGCGGTCGGGTCGCAGTCCATCACGAAGATCGGCTCGTCGTGCCGGCGCAGCACTTCGACCAGAGGGTCGTCCTTGTGGAGCAGGAGCTTGTGATCGAGATGCTCGTCGACGAAGCGGCGCACCACCCGTCCGATCTCCGAGAAATCGGTGACCATCGACTGCTCGTCGAGGCTTTTGGTCGCCACCACCACCTCGACCTTGCCGTTGTGGCCGTGCAGGTGCGCGCACTTCCCCTTGTAACGCAGAAGACGATGGCCGTAGCAGAAATCGAGGGTTTCGGTGACCGTGAACATGGGGTGCAGGAACGCTAGCACAGGCCGCCGGGGTGGATCAAACCTCGCGGCGCGGCGACGGCAGCGCCCCGGCGGCGCGCAGGGTCTTGGCGAGCAGCGACGACGCCGGGAGCCGGAGCGCCTCGGCGGGCGTCACCCAGCGGTGATCGCCCGGCCGCGGCCGCGCGCGCAGGCGCGCCCGCGCGACGGTCACCGTGAGCCGCCGCCAGGTGATGCTGTGCCGCACCGAGCCGGCCGGTGCGAGCAGCGTGACCCGCGCGCCCCCTTCGAGCCGATGGCCGCCGCGGCCGTCCGGCTCGACCGCGGGCAGTTCGAAGAGGCCGTCCATGAGCCCGGTCGTCGCGCGCCGGCGCACGAGCAGGCGGCCGTTCGATTCGATGAGCGCCACGGTTCGCTCCACGACGCGCGGCGCCGCCTGGCGGCGCGGCGGCGGAATCGAGGCCGGATCGCCCTGCGCGCGCGCCGCGCAGGTCCGGGTGAGCGGACAGCGCGGGCAGTCGGGCGCCGCGGGCAGGCAGACGAGCGCGCCCAGTTCCATGAGCGCCTCGTTGAGATCGCCGGGCCGGTCGGCGGCGGCGACCAGCGCCGCGGCCTCGCCCCAGAGTCGCGCGGAGACCGGGGCGAGGCGCGGGTCGCGCCGCTCGCCGAGATGCCGCGCCAGGACGCGCGCGACGTTGCCGTCGAGAATCGGCTCCGGCCGGCCGAAGGCGATGCTGGCGATCGCTCCGGCGGTGTAGCGCCCGACCCCGGGGAGGGCCCGGAGCGCCGCCGGGTCGTCCGGCAGGCGGCCGCCGTGGCGTTCGACCACGAGACGCGCCGCGGCGTGCAGATGCCGCGCGCGCCGGTAGTAGCCGAGCCCCGACCAGGCGGCGAGGACGTCGTCGATCGGCGCCGCCGCCAGGCGTGCGAGGGTCGGGAAGCGGCGCAGGAAACGGCGGTAGTAGGGGACCACGACGCGCACCGTCGTCTGCTGCAGCATGATCTCCGACACCCAGACGCGGTACGGATCGCGCGCGCCGCGCCACGGCAGGTCGCGGCGGTTGCGCGCGAACCAGTCGGTGAGCGCCCTGGCGTGCGAGGCGGGACGGCGGGGGCGGGGCACGGCGCCGATTATAATGACGCCATGCCGACGACAGACGGGACCCGCGGCGCGCCGGGGCTGCGCACCGACCGCCACGACCGCCTGTATCGCGACAACCGGTACGTCTATCCGGTCTGGTCGCGCCGCGCGCGCGGCATCTCGATCGGGATCAACCTCAACCCCGACAAGGTGTGCAACTTCGACTGCGTCTACTGCCAGGTCGATCGGACGACGCCCCCCGAGGTGCGCGAGGTCGACGAAGCGCGGCTCGGCGAGGAATTGCGCGCGGTCCTGCGGCAGGGGGGCGACGGGTCGCTGCTCCGCCGCCCCGAGTTCGCGTCGGTGCCGGAGGCGCAGCGGCTGTTGCGCGACATCACCTTCGCGGGCGACGGCGAGCCGCCGTCGTATCCGAACTTCCCCGGCGTCGTGCGCGACGTGATCCGGATCAAGCGCGAGGAGGGGTTCCCGGGCCTGCCGCTCATCCTCCTGACCAACGCGACGCTCATCGACCGCCCGCGCCCGCGCGAGGCGATGCGGCTCATCGACGAGGACGGGGGACAGTTCTGGCTGAAGCTGGACGCCGGCACCGAGGCCTACTACCGGATGATCGAGCGCACCAGCATCCCGTTCCGGAAGGTGCTCGACAACATCCTCGAGGCGGCCCGGGTCCGACCGGTGGTGCTGCAGAGCCTGTTCATGAAGGTGCGCGGCGCCGGACCGCCGCCCGCGGAGATCGACGCCTTCGTCGACCGGGTCGCCGGAATCCTGGCAAACGGCGGGCGGATCAGCCTGGTGCAGGTCTACACCGTGGCGCGCCCGCCCGCCGAGTCGTGGGTGATGCCGCTCGCCGATCACGAGGTCGACGCCATCGCCGCGGCGATCCGCGGACGCCTCCCGGGGCTCGCGGTCGAGACCTATTATTCCGGATGGGAGGCGGCGTGAGCCCGATCGCGCTCGAGACGGCACGCCCGCGGCGGGTGCGCGCGAAGCCGGCGCCGGCGTCACGCCTCCTGCGGGCGCTCCAGATCCGGCTCGATCGCGCGCGCGTCTGGTCGAAGGTGACCTGGCAGCGCGGCCGGGTGCTGGCGACGCGCGACGACTCCTGGAAGACGCACGACGACCCGGCGTACCTGAAGGATCCGGGTCGCTTCTACCGCGGGCGCGCGGCGCTCCCCGAGGTTTCGATCGAGGCGACCGGGCGGATCCGCGACGCCGAGGTGCTGCGCTTCCGCTTCCCGACGCTGCACCCGCTCGAGTTCCCGGAGACCAACGTCGCGATCGGGCGGCTGTACCTCTCGAAGCGCGACCCGCTCGGGCCGGTCGTGCTCATCAGCCACGGCTGGGCGCACCGCACGCCGAAGACGATCGAGCACCTCTACGTGCGGCCGTTCGTGAAGGCCGGCTTTTCGGTCGCCTTCGTGTCGCACCCCTTCCACCTCGAACGCACGCCGCGCGGCTCGTACAGCGGCGAGCTGGTGGTGAGCGCCGACGTGGTGCTGACCGTCGAGGCCTTCCGCCAGGGGGTGATCGATCTCCTCGGGACCGCCGCGTGGCTCCGCGCCCGGGGGCACCGCCAGGTCGGCGTGCTCGGCTATTCGCTCGGCGGCTACCTCGCCGGGATCATGGGCGCGATCCGCGACGACTGGGCCTTCGTCGTGATGGGCGGCAACGGCGACACGCCGGTCTCGCCGATCCTCGACACGCCGCTCGGCCAGAACATCCGCGAGGACCTCGCCGCCTGCGGCATGCTCGACCGCGCCCGGCTGACGCGCGCCTGGACGATCATCTCCCCGGGGGCGTTCCGCCCGAAGGTGCCGCGCGACCGGATTCTCATGGTCGCGGGCCGCTACGACCAGATCATGCTGCCGCGATCGGTGCGCCGGCTCTGGAACGCCTGGGATCGTCCGGAGCTGCACTGGCTCCGGCGCAGCCACTACACGCTCCTGGCCACCAACGGCGGTCTCCTCGGCCACGCCATCCCGTTCATGCGCCGGGCCTGCGACGAGCCGTAGGGAGACGCGTCGCCGGAAGCCGCGCCGCCAGGTCGCGGACGGCGTCGGCGAGCGGCGTCCGCGAGGTGTCCAGGGTGAGATCGGCCTGCGCGTACAGCGGCCGACGTGCCGCGAGGAGCGCCTTCAGTCCGGCCATCGCGTCGGCCTGGCCGGCCATCGGACGGCGATCGCCCTGCGCCAGGACGCGCGCGTAGTGGTCCTCCGGTTCGGCGGAAAGCCAGACGGTGACGCATCCGGCGCGCAGGAGCGCCCAGGTCTCGGGGTCGGTCACGAGCCCGCCGCCGGCCGCGATGACCGCCGGACCGCCGGCGCCGATGAACCGCGCCAGCACCTCGCGCTCGAGGCGGCGGAAATAGCGCTCGCCGTGGATTTCGAACAGCTGCGCCAGCGGCAGCCCGGCGGCCTCCTCGATCAGGGCGTCGAGCTCGACGAAGGGGAGCCGCAGCCGGCGGGCGAGGCGCCGACCGAGGGTGCTCTTCCCGGAGCCGCGCAACCCGACCAGGGCGATGCGCGGCCCCGCCGCGCCCGGCGGCGCCGCGAGGAGGGTCAGGAGCGGAAGGTCGAGCGCCCGGGTCAGGTCCGCGAGGCGCCGGAGCGAGACGTTGCCGTCACCCGCCTCGATGCGCGCGATGAAGCGCTCCGAGACCCCCGAGCGCCCGGCCAGGTCGCGCCGGGTGAAGCCGACGGCACGCCGCCGCTCCCGGAGCGCCGCGCCGACCCGCCCGAGCAACCCGTCGTGATCCCCGTCCGCGGGGGCCGCGGGTTTCCCCGCGCGGCGGCGGCGCGGGGCGGTTCGAAGGTCGCGGGCGCGGGGCATTGCTGTAGTATAGTGCACGTCGAATCCGTGAAGAGCCGAAAACAGGCACTATAGTGCATCCAAGCCCGGATGCCGGGAGGCGCCGTTGACCGAGGCCACATCCCCGATCACCTTCGAGACCGATCCCTCCCGCTACCGCCACTGGCGGCTCGCGGTCGAGGGCGACACGGCGCGCCTGACGTGGGACGTGCAGGAGACCGGCGGTCTCCGTCCGGGCTACGCGTTGAAGCTGAACTCCTACGACCTCGGCGTCGACATCGAGCTCAATGACGCGGTCGAGCGGCTCCGCTTCGAGCATCCCGAGGTCCGGGCGGTGGTGATCACCTCGGGGAAGGACCGGGTCTTCTCGGCCGGCGCCAACATCCACATGCTGGCGTCGTCCTCGCACTCCTTCAAGGTCAACTTCTGCAAGTTCACGAACGAGACGCGGCTCGCCATCGAGGATGCCTCGGCGCACTCCGGCCAGAAGTACATGGCGGCCTGCAACGGCATCGCCGCCGGCGGCGGGTACGAGATCGCGCTGGCCTGCGATCAGATCCTCCTGGTCGACGACGGCAATTCGGCGGTCAGCCTTCCGGAGGTGCCGCTCCTCGGCGTGCTCCCCGGCACCGGCGGCCTGACCCGCGTGGTCGACAAGCGCAAGGTGCGCCGCGACCACGCCGACATCTTCTGCACCCTCGCCGAGGGGGTGAAGGGGCAGCGCGCCGTCGACTGGCGCCTGGTCGACGCGGTGGCGCCGAAGAGCCGCTTCGCGGACCTCGTGAAGGAGCGCCTCGCCCGGCTCGCGGCGATGACCCCCGGGCGCCCCGGCCCCGGCGTGCCGCTCCCGCCGCTCAATCCCGAAGTCACCGCCGACCGCCTGCGCTATTCGCTCGTCGACGTGCGCCTCGATCGGAAGGGGCGCACCGCGACGATCACCCTCTCCGGCCCCGCCGGCGACCCGCCGCCGGACGCCGCCGCCGCCCGCCGGGAGGGCGCCGCGCTCTGGATGCTGCGCCTGTCGCGCGAGTTTTCCGACGCCCTCTGCCGGCTCCGGTTCAACGAGGAGGAGATCGGCCTCCTGATCCTCAAGACCGCCGGCGACCCGGCGCGCGTCGTGGCGCACGACCGCGCGATGGCGGCGCTCTCGAGGGACGACTGGTTCGCGCGCGAGGTCCTGCTTCACCTGAGCCGCACGCTGCGCCGGCTCGATGTCACGGCGCGCTCGATGTTCGCGCTGGTCGAGCCGGGGTCCTGCTTCGCGGGGTCGCTGTTCGAACTGGCGTTGAGCGCCGACCGGACGTATGCCCTCGACGATCCGGATCGTCCCGCGGCGGTGGCCCTGACGCCGCTCAACTTCGGGGCGCTGCCGATGGGCCACGGACCGACGCGCATTCAAATACGGTTCCTCGGCGATCCGGAGCGCCTGGCGGGCCTCGCCGGGAAGGTCGCCGCGGAGGGTGAAGCGCGCTTCGACGTTCCCGGCGCGCTCGCAGCGGGGCTGCTCACGGTCGCCGCCGACGCCATCGACTACGAAGACGAGGTGCGGGTGGCGATCGAGGAGCGGGCGTCGCTGTCGCCCGACGCCCTCACCGGCATGGAGGCGTCGCTCCGGTTCCCGGGCGCCGAGACCGCCGACACCAAGATCTTCGGCCGCCTGTCGGCGTGGCAGAACTGGATCTTCCAGAGACCCAACGCCGTCGGCGACCACGGCGCGTTGAAGTGCTACGGCCGCCCGGAGCGCCCGTCGTTCGACTGGAGGAGGACCTAGATGCTCGCCGACCTGTCGCAGAAAATCCCCAACAACGTCGACCTGGTCTCGGACAAGCGGCTGCAGCGCGCCCTCGAGCACTGGCAGCCCTCCTTCCTCGACTGGTGGAAATCGATGGGGCCGGATCGATACCAGGCCAACGACGTCTACCTCCGCACCGCGATCAGCGTCGACTCGGGTGGATGGGCGCACTTCGACTACGTGAAGATGCCCGACTACCGCTGGGGGATCTTCCTCGCCGCGCCCGAGAAGGAGCGCACCATCGGCTTCGGGGACCTCGCGGGCCAGCCGGTCTGGCAGGAGGTCCCGGGCGAGTTCCGCAACCACCTGCGCCGCCTCATCGTCACGCAGGCCGACACCGAGCCGGCCTCGGTCGAGCAGCAACGGCTCCTCGGGGAAACCTGCCCGAGCCTCTACGACATGCGCAACCTCTTCCAGGTGAACGTGGAGGAGGGGCGGCACCTCTGGGCGATGGTCTACCTGTTGCACGCCTACTTCGGGCGCGACGGCCGCGAGGAGGCCGAGGCGCTCCTGGCGCGCCGCTCCGGCGACGCCGACCGGCCGCGGATCCTCGGCGCCTTCAACGCCCCGATCGACGACTGGCTGTCGTTCTACATGTTCACCATGTTCACCGACCGCGACGGCAAGTATCAGCTGCTGGCGCTGGCGGAGAGCGGCTTCGACCCGCTGGCACGCACGACCCGCTTCATGCTCACGGAAGAGGCGCATCACATGTTCGTCGGCGAGACCGGTATCCGGCGCATCGTGCAGCGCACCGCCGAGCTGACGAAAGCGGCGAAGGGCGGCGACGTGCGCGCCGCCGGCGGGATCGATCTCGCCACCCTGCAGAAGTACATCAACTACTGGTACTCGCTGTCGCTGGATCTCTTCGGCGGCGAGATTTCGTCGAACGCGGCGGACTACTTCGCCGCCGGTCTCAAGGGGCGCGCCAACGAGAAGAAGTACGAGGACCACGTCGTCCTCGAGGGGTCGTACGACATGCTGGTGCCGGAGGAGGGGAGACTCGCCTCCCGCCAGGTGCCGTTGCGCAACGCCATGAACGAGGTGCTGCGCGACGCCTACGTCGAGGACAACCAGCGCGGCCTCGACATGTGGAACAAGACGCTCGCGGAGCACGGCATCGCGGAGCGTCTCTGCCTGCCGCATCGCGGCTTCAACCGCCGCATCGGCCTGTACGCCGATCTGCACTGCGCCCCCGACGGCAGCCTCCTGGCGCGCGGGGAATGGGAGGCCCGCCAGGGAGAGTGGCTCCCGACCGACGCCGACCGCGCCTTCGTGAAAACCCTGATGCAGCCGGTGCAGGAGGCGGGGAAGATGGCCAACTGGATCGCCATCCCGACCAAGGGGATCAACAACCAGCCGCTCGACTTCGAGTACGTCCGCCTGGCCTGAGACGGACCGACCGCCCGGCGCGCGGAAGAGAGTCATGACGTCCGGCTGAACCTCCGGCCGGGGTGGTCCGTTAGAATGCGCTGGCTCGAGATGGCGGCCCTCGGAAGGTCCGGTGCGGGGTGCATCTCCAGGGAGGATCCGATGACAGGTGCGGACGGCGGCAGCGGGCAAGGCGGATCGCGACGGGATTTCCTCAGGAAGACGGCGATCGCCGCCGCGCTGGCCGGGACGGCGGCGCTCCGGCCGCTGACCGCCGCGGCGAAGGCCAAGAAAGCGAAGGGCGAGGGCAAGGGGATGAGCATCCTCATCCTCGGCGGGACGCGCTTCCTGGGGCCGGCGATCGTCGAGGCGGCCCGGAAGAACGGCCACACGCTCACCCTGTTCAACCGCGGCAAGTCGCACCCGGGGCTCTACCCCGACCTCGAGAACCTGATCGGCGACCGCGACGGCAATCTCAAGGCGCTCGAAGGGCGGCGTTTCGACGCGGTGGTCGACACCTCCGGCTACGTGCCGCGCGTCGTGCGCGACTCGGCGACCCTGCTCAAGACCTCGGGGCAGTACATCTTCATCTCGACCATCTCGGTCTACTCCGACGGCAAGACCCCCGACCAGGACGAGAGCGGCCCGGTCGGGAAGCTCGATGACCCGACGGTCGAGAAGGTGACCGGCGAGACCTACGGACCGCTGAAGGCGCTGTGCGAACAGGCGGCCATGGCGGCGGTGCCCGGAAAGGCGACCGTCATCCGCCCGGGGCTGATCGTCGGCCCTGAGGATCCGACCGACCGCTACACCTACTGGCCGGTGCGGGTGGCGCGCGGCGGCGAAGTCCTGGCGCCCGGCGCGCCCGACGACCCGGTGCAGTACATCGACGTCCGCGACCTCGGCGAGTTCACGGTGCGCGCCATCGAACAGCGCTACTTCGGCACCTACAACGCGGTCTGCCCCCCGATGGGCATGGGGAAGATGCTCGACGCCTGCAACAAGGCGGGGGGCGGCAAGGCCCAGTTCACCTGGGTCGACGCCGGCTTCCTCGACGAGCAGAAGGTCGCGGCCTGGTCCGACATGCCGGTCTGGATCCCGCCGACCGGTGACGAGGCCGGCTTCTCGCGCTTCTCCTCCGCCAGGGCGGTGAAGCTCGGGCTCGGGTTCCGCGACGCGGTCGACACCGCCAAGGCGACGCTCGCGTGGTACGGCACCGAGCCACAGGACCGGCAGGCCAAGATGAAGGCCGGCCTGACCGCCGAGCGCGAGACCGAAGTCCTCGCCGCCTGGCACGCCAAAAAGCCGGCCCAGGGTTGAGCGAGCGCGCCGCGGCCCTCCTGCGACGGGTGGTCGACGTCCGCGAGGCGGAGATCCGCACCGTCCTCTGGTCGGGGGTGTACGGCTTCTTCCTGCTGGCCTCCTTCTACATCCTGCGTCCCCTGCGCGAGGAGATGGGGGTCGCCGGGGGGGTGAAGAACCTCCCATGGATGTTCACCGGTACCCTGATCGCGACCCTGATCACGAGCCCGCTCTTCGGGATCCTCGTGTCGCGCTACACGCGGCGGCGCTTCATCCCGTACGCCTACCGCTTCTTCGTCTTCAACCTGGTGCTCTTCTTCGCCCTCTTCCGGGTGCTCGAAGGGGACGCCCGCATGGATCTGGCGCGCGCCCTGTACATCTGGGTGAGCGTCTACAACCTGTTCGTGGTGGCGGTCTTCTGGGGCTACATGGCCGACATCTTCACCAGCGAACAGGGGAAGCGGCTGTTCGGATTCATCGCGGCCGGCGGGACGCTGGGCGCGATTGCCGGCTCGGGGCTGACCACGTCGGCGGTCGAGGTGATCGGGACGATGCCGCTGCTTCTCGTGGCGGCGGGGCTGGTCGAAGCGGGCCTGTTCGCCTTCCGCCGGATCGATCGGCGCCTCGGGGAGGGGGCGGTGACCCCGGCGGGGGCCGCGGAGCGCGCGGCGGCCGTCGGGGTCGCGGAGGCCGCGGCTCCGAAGGAGGGCGGCCTGCACCGCACCGGCATCTGGGGCGGGCTGACCCTGGTCCTGCGCTCGCCCTACCTTCTCGGGATCGTCGTCTACATGCTCTGCCTGACCACCGCCGCGACCTTCACCTATTTCGAGCAGGCGCGCAGCGTGGCCGCCTATTCCAGCAGCCCCGAGGCGCGCACCGCGATCTTCGCGCGCATCGACCTCCTGGTGAACCTGGTGGCGCTCGGCGCCCAGATGTTCCTGACCGGCCGCATCCTGGGCTGGCTCGGCGTCGGGCCGACGTCGGCCATCCTGCCGCTGGTGCATCTCGCCGGGTTCACGACCCTGGCCTTCACCCCCGGCCTGGCGCCGGTCATCGGCTTCCAGGTGGCGCGCCGCAGCACCGACTACGCCGCCGCGCGCCCCGCACGCGAGGTCCTCTACACCGTCCTCGACCGGGAGGAGAAGTACAAGGCGAAGTCGTTCATCGACACCTTCGTCTATCGCGGTGGCGACGCGATGGCGGGCTGGCTCTACACATTGATCACGAAGGGGGGCGATCCGGCGACCCGCGTGGCGATCTTCGCGCTGCCGCTCACCGCGGTGTGGCTGTTCGTCTGCCTCGCCCTGGGGCGACGACAGAAGGAGCTGGCCGAGGGAACGGCGCCGGCGGCGGCGCCGTCGGCCGCCTGAGGCGGCCCTACCAGGCGCGCGGCGGCTCGCCGGTCGCCGGCATCGGGGCGATCGGCGGCTGCGGCACCGGCGGCGGTTGCGGCGACGGCACCACGGGCGACGGCGCCATGATCGGCTCCGCCCCGAACCGGGTCGTGAGGACCAGCCCGAGCGCCAGGATGCTCAGCGCCCAGGAGAACATCATCCCGATGAGCGGCACGAGGCTGATGATCGCGTAGAGCACGAAGCCACCGAGGACCGACGCGAGGTGGGGCAGGTCGCGACGCGACAGGTTCCGACCCATCGAATTGCCCATCAGGTAGAAGATCGCCGCCAGTCCCACCCACTTCAGCATTTTCGCGGTGAACCAGAGCACGAGCGCGAGCGGGATCCCGATGAGCGTGATCGCGAGGAAGACCACCCCGATCCAGACCCCGGCGTAGGTCAGCAGCCCCACCAGGAACGACCAGCCCCAGCGGGTCGGGAACTGCGCCGCCATGGTCGCAAGCCGGCGGGGCATCAGCGCCGTGATCAGCAGCAGGATGATGAACAGCCCGGCCAGCTTGATCAGGTGCCAGATCAGGAGAAACCTCAGGATGCCGCCGATCCCGCCGCCCTTCCCGGCGAACGGCACGAGGTTCATGAAATTGACGTTCACCACCTGGCCGGCCACCGTGCTGCCCTCGTCGCGCGTCGGGGTCCAGCCGACGTTGACGAACTCGCCCTCGATCTGCGCCGTGCTCCCGATGTGGGTGCGCGACATGACCGAGACCACCTCCTCGTGTGCGCGGCCGTTCAGCTCGAGGCTCCCCATCACGACGACGATGGTGCCGGTGACCTCTCCGTCGACCTTGACGTCGCCGAGGATCGAGACCAGGTCGCCTTCGTGCACCTGCCCCTTCGGGACGTACGCGGTCTCGCTCATCCCGACCACCGACGGCGCGTCGACGTTGATCGACACACCGAGCAGGGGCGCGGGATGCGACCCGGCGGCCAGCGCCACGGGGGCGGCGACGAGGAGGGCGAGCATGGCGGAAAGGACGGTGCGCAGCGGGTTCATGCCAATCCTCCAGGGTGGGACATGGCGCCGGTCGGCGCCACCGCGGGCGCCGTCCGGCGGGCGCGGGAAACGATGACCAGGCTGACGCCGAGCGACGCGACGCCGCCGATCGCCGCGACGAAGCCGCCGCCGCGGACGATCGGGGAGAAGACCTCGACCAGGAGCCAGGCCCCCTTCAGCACCGCGATCGTCGCCGCGCCGAAGGCCATGGCGACGGCGGTCAGGTGACTGAATCCGCTCACCGCGAGCCGGCCGGTGGCGGAAGCCAGCGCCAGCGCCGCGCGGGCGCCCTCGTCGCCGTTCGCAATCATGACGCCCGCGGTGCCGACGAGCAGGGCCAGCGCCAGGAAGCCTCCGGCGAAGGCGGCAGCCCAGGCGACCCGCGACCAGCGCTCCGGAAGCGCGCGACCGACAGGGAGGGGGGCCCGATCGGCGATCCGGCGCAGCACCCGGGCGGTCACGTCGACGTCGGCGCGGCGGCGGCGGAGCGGCGCGAGAGTCTTCTCGGCCCAGTCGGCGCCGGGGTCGGCGGGTCGGTGGAACGGCATCAGGGGGTTCATGCATTCGCCTCGAAGGCGCCGTCGGGCGCCAGGTCGGGATAGTGCCTCCGGATAATCTCCTTGAGGAGCGCCCGGGCGCGGAAGAGACGCGACTTGATCGTCCCCTCCGGCAGGTCGAGGATGCCCCCCACCTCCTGGAGCGACAGCCCCTCCACGTGCATCAGGACCAGCGGCGCCCGGTAGTGCTCCGGCAGGCGCTGCAGCGCCTCCTGGAGGAGGCGCGCCTGCTGCCGGTCACCCGCCTCGTCGAGGGCGGTCGGCCCGCCGCTCGCGAGGCTCTCGGGGATCTCGTCGTTCTTCGCGTCGTGCCGCCGGCTCCGCCGGTGGTCGAGCGCCGCATTCACCGTGATGCGGTACAGCCAGGTCGACAGGGCGTGGGACGGCTCGTAGCGATGCAGGCTGCGGTACACCTTGTAGAACACCTCGCTCGTCACGTCCTCGATCTCCTGCCTCGGGACTCCCATCCTGAGGGCCGCCGTGGCGACCAGCCGCTGATAGCGGCGTACCAGGATCTCGAACCCCTCGGTACGTCCCGCCAGGACGTCCTGCACCAGCGAAAGGTCAGTGGGCTCGGCGGCCATCGGCGGTGTTTGACCGTTCCGCCCCGATAGTACCGGGGTCGGGGAGGGTCGGTTCCGTTGAATTCCCCTCCGGAGGGGGGCCGGAGGGGGCGACGTCCCGCCGGCTTCAGTGCTCCAGGTTGAACAGGACCAGCTTCGGCTCGGACATCTCGTGCATGGCGTAGCGCGGCCCTTCCCGGCCGATCCCCGAATCGCGCACCCCGCCGTACGGCATGCTGTCGACCCGGGTGGTCGGGGTGTCGTTGACCACGAGGCCCCCGACGTGCAGGCGCTCGATCGCCCGGGCGATGCGCCGGGTATCGTGCGTGAAGACCCCCGCCTGCAGCCCGAACTCGGAATCGTCGGCAATCGTGAGCGCGGTCTCGAACTGGTCGTAGGTCTCGAGCGTCACCACCGGCCCGAACACCTCCTGGCAGGAGACCTTCATGGTGCGGGAGACGTTGGTCAGGACGGTCGGCTGCACGAGGTTCCCGTCGCGCTTGCCGCCGGCGAGGAGGCGCGCCCCCGCGGCGGTCGCCTCGCCGATCCAGGCGATCAGCCGATCGGCCGCGCCGGCGTCGATGACCGGCCCGACCAGAGTCGCTGGATCGCGCGGGTCGCCCGACCGGAGCGCCGCGACCCCGGCGAGGAATGCCTTCTCGAAGGCGGCCTGGATCGGCCGGTGCACGAGAATCCGCTGCACCGAGATGCAGGACTGACCCGACTGGCCGAACCCCCCGATCACGTTCCGCTTCACGGCATAGTCGAGGTCGGCGTCCTCGTGCACGATGCAGGCGGCGTTGCCGCCGAGCTCCAGGGTCACGCGCTTCCTCCAGGCCAGCTTCCGGAGCTTCCAGCCGACCGCCGGGCTGCCGGTGAAGGTCAGGAAAGGAAAGCGATCGTCGGTCGCCAGCCGCTCGCCGACCGCCGGCTCGCAGTTGACCACGTTGAACGCCCCCGCCGGAGCCCCCGCCTCGTGCAGGATCTCGGCGATCGCCAGCGCCTCGAGCGGCGTCTTCGACGCCGGCTTGAGCACCATGCTGCTGCCGACCGCGAGACAGGGTGCCAGCTTGTGCGCCACGAGGTTGAGCGGGAAGTTGAAAGGCGAAATCGCCGCGATCGGGCCGAGCGGCACCATCACCGTCAGCGCGTGGTACCCCTTGGTGTGCGGCTCGATGTCGACCGGGACGACCTCGCCGCGCCAGCGCCTCGCTTCCTCGGCCGCGAGCGTGAAGGTGGTGACCGAGCGATCGACCTCGGCGCGCGCCAGGGTGATCGGCTTGCCCATCTCGTCGGTCATCGCCGCGGCGATCGCATCGCGGCGGCGCCCGAGGCCGGCGGCGATGCCGAGCAGGATGTCGGCCCGCTCGCGCCGCGACAGTCGGCGCATGGCGTCGAAGCCGCGCAGCGCCGCTTGGGTCGCCTCTTCCATCTCGCGCTCGCCGGCGAGCGCCACCTCGGCGACGAGGTGGCCGTCCCAGGGGCTGACGACCCGGCTCGCGCGCTCGGTCGTGACCCACCGGCCGTCGATGTAGATCGGTCGTGCTGCCGCCATCGGTGCCTCCGGAGAGCCAGACTATAGGGAGGGGTCGCGCGCATGGCAAGGCCCGCGGGGCCTGCCGCCGTGGCGCGGTGCTATGATGCGCCCCTGCCGATGCGCCCGGAATCCCGCCCGCTGCCGCCACCGTCCGCAGGGAGCACCGCGGCGGTGCTGGCGCCCGGTCCGGCGCCGACCCCGGGCGAAGCGGACGCCCTCTGCGAGCGCGTCGCGACCCGCCACTACGAGAACTTCCCGGTCGGTTCCTGGCTTCTCCCGGGCGAGGTGCGCCCCGCGGTGCGCGCGGTCTACGCCTTCGCACGCGCCGCCGACGACTACGCCGACGAGCCGGCGTACGCAGGGCGCCGGCTGGCGCTCCTCGATGCATGGGAGAGGTCGCTCGATGCCGCCTTCGAGGGCGACGCGCGCGATCCGGTCTTCGTGGCGCTCGCCGCGGCGATCCGCCGGCACC
This sequence comes from Dongiaceae bacterium, assembly GCA_035511355.1. GTDB lineage: Bacteria > Acidobacteriota > Polarisedimenticolia > Gp22-AA2 > Gp22-AA2 > DATKFL01. Next base: position 10,201 of record DATKFL010000474.1, on the reverse strand, counting down.
ATCTGCCGAAACAGCCGTTCCTCGATCTCCTGGCCGCGTTCCGTCGCGACGCCGCCGACCCGCGCACCCCCGACTGGGCCGCGCTCCTCGAGTACTGCCGGCTTTCGGCCAACCCCATCGGCCGCCTGATGCTGCACCTCTTCGGAATCGCCGACGACGCACGGCTGCGGCTGTCCGATCGGATCTGCACCGGGCTGCAACTGGCGAATCACTGGCAGGACCTCGCGATCGACGCGCGCCGGGGCCGGTTCTACGCGCCGGCGGACCTGATGCGCCGGTGCGGGGTCGACGAGGCGGCGCTCGCCGCGGAACCGGGGAGCGCCGCCGGCCGGGCGCTGGTTCGCGACCTGGTGGCGCGGAGCCTGCCGTTTTTCGACGAAGGGCGCGCGCTGTGCGACCAGGTGTCGGGTCGCCTGCGCTACGAGTTGCGCCTGACCTGGCTCGGCGGCTGCCGGATCCTCGAGCGGATCGAGACGGCCGGCGGCGACGTCTGGCGGCACCGGCCGCGGATCGGCGCCGCCGGCGCCGCGCGGATTGCCGTGGGAGCCCTCCTGTGGCGACGCTAATCGCCCCCACCCCGGCGCGCCTGCCCGCCGCGAGCGGCTCTTCATTTCATTACTCCTTCGGCCTTCTGCCGCGCGATCGCCGGCGCGCCATCGAGACCGTCTACTCGTTCTGCCGCCAGGTGGACGACCTGGCCGATGAGGGGTTGCCGCCGCGCGAGGCGCAGGCGGAACTGCTCCTGATGCGCGACGAGCTGGAGCGCTGCTACCGCGGCGCACCGACCCTCGCGGTGACCCGCGCCCTGCAGCCGACCATCGAGCGCTTCCGGATCCCGCGCGAGCCCTTCGAAGCGATCCTCGAAGGGGTCGAGATGGACCTGCACAAGCGGCGCTACGCCACCTTCGCGGAGTTGCGCGGCTACTGCGTGCGGGTCGCCTCGGCGGTCGGCCTGCTGTGCCTGCCGATCTTCGGTTGCCGGCATCCCCGGAGCCGGGACTATGCCGTCGATCTCGGCATCGCCCTGCAACTGACCAACATTCTCCGCGACCTCAAGGCCGACGCCGATCGCGGGCGGATCTATCTTCCCGCCGACGAAATGGAGTCGTTCGGCTACGGCGAGCGGGCGCTGTTCGACGGCGAAACCGGTGCCGCCTATCTCGCCCTGATGCGCTATCAGGCGGCGCGCGCCACGCGCCACTACGAGAGCGCCGCGACGGCGCTCACCGAAATCGACCGGCGCGCTCTCCTTCCGGCCGAGGTCATGGGGGCGATCTACCGCCGGCTCCTGCGGCGCCTGGAGGAGGAGCGCTTCCCGGTCTTCCGCAAGCGGATCGTGGTGCCGCGCCTGACCCAGTTGAGCCTGGTCTTCCGCGCCTGGGTCTCCGGACGCGTCGGCGCCTGACGTGAGCGGCCGCGCCGGCCGGACCGACGTCGTCGTGGTCGGCGGCGGATTCGCGGGTCTCGCCGCGGCAACCCGTCTCGCGGAGCAGGGCGCGAAGGTGCTGGTGCTGGAGGCGCGACCGCACCTCGGAGGGCGGGCACGCTCCTGGATCGATCCGGTGACCGGCGGCGTGATCGACAACGGCCAGCATCTTCTTCTCGGCTGCTGCACCGAAGCGCTCCGGTTCCTCGAACGGATCGGGACACGCCCGCTGCTCGACTTCCAGACGCGACCCGATTTTCCGATGGTCGAACCGGGCGGCCGGATAGGACGGTTGCGCCTGCCGCGCGGACCGGCCGCCATGGCGGCACTGACGGCGCTCCTGCGCTACCCCGGTCTCGGATGGAGCGACCGGCTCGGGCTACTCCGCCCCGCCTGGGCGCTCTTCCGCGGCGCGACGGCGGAGAGCGTGGACGGCGAAACGGTCGCGGGGTGGCTGGCGCGTCTCGGTCAGGGATCCGAGAGCCGCCGGCGCCTCTGGGACCCGTTGACCATGGCGATCCTCAACGACGATCCGGAGCGTGCCGCGGCGTCGGGGCTGGCGGCGGTGCTGCGCCGCGTCGTCGCCTCGGGCGTGCCGGGTGCCGCGGCCGGCTTGAGCCGCGTCGGGCTGAGCGATCTGTACGCCGAGCCGGCAGCGCGCTGGCTCAGGACGCGCGGGTCGGAGGTGCGCACCCGCGCGCCGGTGCGCCGGGTCCTGATCGCGGGCGATCGGGTGGGCGGCGTGATCCTGGCCGGCGGCGATCGGGTGGGATCGGGCGCGGTGATTGCCGCGGTGCCGCCGCGCGAGTTGCACGATCTCCTGCCGGACGGACTGGGACAGGAGGGCGGCGCCCCGTCGACGGCGGCCTGGACGGAGAGCGCGATCGTCTCGGTCTATCTGTGGTTCGGCGCCCCCGTCACGGACGCCCCGTTCGCCGGGCTGATCGGGGGTCGGTGGCACTGGCTCTTCAACCGGGACCACTTCGCCGGCGCCGCCGCGGGGAGTCACGCCGTCACCCTGGTCCGCAGCGCCGCCGGCGGGATGGCGGACGAGTCTCCGGGGCGGCTCGCCCATTCGGCGCTCGAGGATCTGCGGCGCTACTTCCCGGAGACGGCGCGCCTCGCGCCCCACCGCACTCTCGTCGTCAAGGAGCGCCGCGCCACCGTCTCGCTCCGCCCCGGCATGCTGGCCTGCCGGCCGGGGCCGGCGACCGCGATTCGTGGCCTCTACCTCGCGGGCGACTGGACCGCGACCGGGCTTCCGGCGACGCTCGAGTCGGCCGCGGCCTCCGGCCATGCCGCGGCGGGTCTTGCGGCGGCCGCCGCCTGAGCGCCGGGGCATCGCATGCTGATCGGACCGGTGCTCCTGTTCGCGGCATTCCTCCTGTGGCTCATCGCGACCCACCTGCGCGAGCGCCCCTGGTTCGACCGGCCGGATCTGGCGCGGCATCGCCTCTTCGATCCGGCGATCCTGGCCGCGGCCGGCGGTTCGTTCGCGGGCGGGATCGTCGTCGTCGCGCGCCGGTCGCCCGGGGCGGCGCTGGGGGTGACGGCGCTCGTCGCCCTCGCGTGGGGCTGGCGGCGATTCGTGCGATCGGCGGCCTGGAGGCGTCGCACCCTCGCCCGCGATCTCGAGCGGGCGCGCGGCGCCGATCCGGCGGCTCCGGCGCACGAGCTCCTGGTCCGCGCGATCCTGGCACGGCATCCCGAATGGGGGGAGGAACTGGTCGCGCAGATGGTGCTGGACTACCCGGACGCGGCGCGGCTGGCCGCGGTCGTGGCCCGCATGGAACGCGGGTTCCGGGGGTTCTAGGGGAGCAGCGGGACGATCTGATCCTGCACGGCGGTCGTGACCTCGACCGATCGCTCGTCCATGTAGACGTCGATCTCGCTCCGCACCCCGAAGTCGGCGAGGTAGATCCCCGGCTCGATCGAGAACCCGGTGCGCGGGATCAGCTGGCGCTCGTCGATGGTCTCGAGCGCGTCGATGTTGCAGCCGTTGCCGTGCACCTCGAAGCCGATGCTGTGCCCGGTGCGGTGCAGGAAGCGGTCGCCGTAGCCGCGGCTGACGATGTGCTGGCGCGACACCTCGTCGACGTCGGCGCCCCGGAGGCGCTTGCCGCGCGCCATCGACTCCTTCAGGAAGGCCACCGCGGCGTCGCGCGCCCCGGCGACGATCTCCCACACCTCGCGGTAGCGGTCCGGAGGTTTGGCGCCGAGATAGGCCATCCAGGTGATGTCGGCCCAGATCGAACCCTCCGCCTCCTCGCGGCACCAGAGATCGAGCAACAACAGATCGCCTTTGCGGATGGGGGCGCTGTCGTGCGCGCGCGGCTCGTAGTGGGGATTGCCTGCATGGGCGTTGACCGCGACGATGGGCGGGTCGGCGTGCAGCTTGCGCTCCTTGTAGCGGCGCATCATCGACTGCTGGATGGCGTACTCGGTCGGCTCCTGGCCGCCCCGGACCGCGTCGGCGACTTCCTTGAAGGTCTCCTGCAGCACCTCGCGCAGGCCCTGGGCGGCGCGGCGGTGCGAGGCCAGGCCTTCGGCCGACCAGCGCGCCTCGCAGAACTGGATCAGGTCGGCGCTGCTGACGACCTGGGGACCGGCGGCCCGCACCATCTCCACGGTGCCGGCATCGACCCGCGAGACGTAGGGGATGACGCCGTTGGCGGCATACTCCATCGCCACCCGGTCGAACCCCTTGAGCATGGCGCGCAGCTTCTCGGTCAGTTCCTTGTAGCCGACGAAGGGCACCCGGCGCCCCGGCAGATCGACGAAGAGGTGCGCCTCGATCGCGTGGTGCAGCCAGACCGGCTCGCCACTCTCGGGGATCAGGCCGAACCAGCGCCGGGTGGAGAAGCGGTTCTCGCCGAGTCCGGCCACATGGCGCGCGATCGGGTTGGAGCCATGGAAGTCGTACAGGAGCCAGGCCGGCAGTTGCAGTTCCTTCAGGCTGGACTGAATCGTCTGGAGGTTCATGCGCGGTAGCGTACCACAGCGCCGCCGGACCGTTCTTCGCGCGGCGTGGCCGCGGCAAAACCAGGGCGAGCCGGACGCGGTTGCGATTGCGTGACGATCCGCACCGGATGCCCGGGGGGCGTTGACGCCGGAGCCTCAACGCTTTATAAACGTCATGCGCACCCGAATCTGTCACCGACCCTCGTGGGGGGGGCCTTTGAGGAGGTTGTGATGAGGCGTGCATTACTCGCAATGGCGCTCGCCCTGGCGACGGGAATCGTTTTCCCGTCACCGGGCCTCGCCGGACCGATCGTCAAGCGCGGCGGCTCGACCGTCGGACAGTTCGTCACGATGGCGGCGAATGCCGGAGACGCCGCGACGCCGGTCACCACCGACGAGGCGTTGCGCGGTCTCGAGCGGCTCGGCATCGTCGTGCACGACCCCGAGGCGACGCTCACCCAGGGAAGCCTGGCGAAGATCATGGCAGCTCTCGGTCACCCGGCGACGACCCGGGACCCGGTCGCGTCGGCGGAGTCGTCGATGATCGGCGCGGCGCTCGGCCTTTTGGGATCGAGCCCGTTCAACCCGCTGCGGGGCATCGCGCCGGACGCGTTCACTTCGCCGACGCAGCCGGGCGGATGCCTGTATGGCGGCGTCGATTGCATTCAGTGCTGCCTGCGCATGCACATCCCGCTGGACGGCTGCTTCCGCTTCTGCAATCTGGCGGTCCCGAGCCCTTCGTCACCCCTGTAACACCGGAGCACGCGACCCGACGGGTCGCGCGGCATGCCAGCGCACCTCAGGTGGACCGCCCTCGGGCGGTCCGTTTTTTTTGCGCAGGATGCGTCGGGAGGGCGGGTCCGGAACGCGCCGGCCGCGGCCGAGCCGACTACGGATCGCAGGCGTCGCCGAGCCCGTCGTGGTCGGTGTCGACCTGGTCGGGGTTCGGGGCGGCGGGACAGTTGTCGCAGGCGTCGCCGATGAGGTCCCGGTCGGCGTCGGCCTGCCCCGGGTTCGCGAGGGTCGGACAGACGTCGTCCCGGTCGGCCACCCCGTCGGCGTCGCCGTCGAGGCCGGGTGACGCGCAGGGGGCCGGCAGGTTCCTCGGCGGTGCATTCACCCCGGCGCCCGGACCTCCCTCGCCGCAGCGGTTGGTTCCGGTGATCAGGTAGTAGTAAATCTGCCCCAGCGGCGGCACCTCGTTGTCGACGAAATTCCCCGACGGATTCTCCGGAAGGCGGCAGACGCTCGACGGCACGTAGTTGCCCGGCGTCGACGGTCCCGCGAGACCGCGGTAGACGTTGTAGACGTGCGCCTGCGCGATGAGGGTGAAGTCGTAGGTGCCCGCCGGACCGCCGCTCGATGCCAGGAGGGTGTCGCCCACGACTCCGGGGATGGCGCTGACCGCCGCCAGGAACGGCGCGCAATCGAGGCCGTCCGGGACCTGGTCGTTGTCATCGTCCGGATCGAGACAGTCGGGCGTGCCGTCGAGGTCGTTGTCCGGCAGACCGTTGTCGATGAACCCATCGCAGTTGTCGTCGATGCCGTTGCAGGTCTCCGGCGTCGGCGAGCCCGGGGTGCAGACGCCGGGCGCGCCGTCGACGCAGGCCGGGGCGCTTGCCTGACAGGCGCCGGTGCCGCAGGTGATGTTCCCGAGCCCGTTGTCGACCTGGCCGTCGCAGTTGTCGTCGACGTTGTTGCAGGTCTCGGCGGTCGGCGACCCGGGGACGCAGACGCCCGGACCGCCGTTGACGCAGGCATTCACAGTCGCCTGGCAGGCTCCGGTGCCGCAGGTGATCGTGCCGAGCCCCTCGTCGGTCGAGCCGTCGCAGTCGTCGTCGATGTTGTTGCAGGTCTCGGTCGTCGGCGTTCCGGGGGTGCAGACGCCCGGCGTGCCGTTGGTGCAGGCCGGGGCGCTTGCCTGGCAGGCGCCGGTCCCGCAGGTGAGCGGCGGCATGTTGTCGACCGTGCCGTCGCAGTTGTCGTCGATGTTGTTGCAGGTCTCCGCGGTGGGGGACCCCGGCGTGCAAACCTGAGGGTTGCCGTTGATGCAGGCGGTCACGCTGGCCTGGCACGCGCCGACACCGCAGCTCAGGGTGCCCAGGGCCTCGTCCACCTGCGCGTCGCAGTCGTCGTCCAGGCCGTTGCAGACTTCGAGCGCGCCGGGGTGGATGTTCGAGTTCTGATCGTTGCAGTCGACCGCGGCGACGTAGCCATCGCCGTCGCTGTCCTGGCAGTGGTCGCCGACGCCGTCCTGGTTGCCGTCCGACTGGTCGGGGTTCGACACCGCCGGGCAGTTGTCGCAGGCGTCGCCGACCCGGTCGAGATCCTGGTCGACCTGGGTCGGGTTCGCCACGGCACCGCAGTTGTCGGCGACGTTCATGATTCCGTCGGCGTCGCTGTCGGCCGTCGACGGCGGACAGGGAAGGGAGTTGGGACGCGCCGCCGGCGTGCCGCCGAGGCCCGGATCGGTCATCCCGAGACCGCCCTCCGGGGCGCAGGTGGCGACGCTGATGCCGGTGACCCAGTAGAAGTAGGCCTGGCCGACGGGCGGCACCGTGGCGTCGAGCGCGATCCGATCCGGCGACGCGGCTTCGTAGCAGGTCTGATTGAAGGCGAACGTGCCGCTGATCGTGCCGCGGTAGACGTTGTAGGCGTTCGCCTGCGGGATCCGATACCAGGTGTACGGGGTCGAGGCGCCGGTCGTCCCGCGCACCGTGAAGCCGACGAGGCCGGGCGGGACCTGCAGCGACGCGTTGTTCGGCGCGCAGTCCTGGCCGTTCGGGACCCCGTCGCCGTCGGAGTCGGGCGGCACCACCTCCCATGCGCCCATGTCGATGGTCAAGGTGCCGTCGTTGTTGCCGTCGGCGACGCGCGCGTTGCCGTCGAGATCGAAGGCCGAGGCGTTGGTGTTGCTGCCGGCGTCGATGAGCGGCGAACCGCTCCCGAGGCGGAAGTTCTCCACCGGGTCGGTCGACGTGCCCCAGTTGGTGATCAGCTTGTTGACCTGGCTCGCCGTCGTCAGCGCCGGAGCGAAGGTGAGGGTCCGGGTCGAGGTGTTGATCACGGTGATCGTCCGGATGATCGCATCGTTGTTGTATTCGATCTTCTGGTTGACCGCGTAGCGCGCCGCCACGGGGATGATCACCGTCGTGGTGGTGCCGGCGGCGGTCGTCACGTCGCTCAAGAGCGGTGCGTGCACGAACAGCGGGTCGACCGAGACGTTGCCGTTCACCCCGATCACCTGTGCCGGGGTGAAGTCGCCGGCGATGTTGTCGGCCGTCGACGGGAATTTCAGGTTGCCGAAGAAATCGTTGTTGAAGGTGAAAGGGTCGGTCCGGTCGCTGTGGAGCCCGCCGCCGATGCCGGCGCTGGTGACGGTGTTCCCGACGATGATGTTGTTGCGCAGGGTCACCTGCGGCGGAACCTGGTCGACCAGCGTGCCGACCTCGACGCCGCCGCCGTACGCCGCGAACGAGTACCCGTTCGGCGTCGAGGCCTGGGTCGCGCTATTCCCGAAGATGGTGTTGTTGCGCAGTTCCGCGGTCGCGATGTAGACCTCGATGCCGCCGCCGAACATCAGGGTCGAGTTCCCGTAGAGCAGGTTGTCGTTGATGACCCCGTTGCTGCCCAGCTCGATGCCGCCGCCGCCGTACGATGAGCGGTTGGCGACGATGAGATTGCGGCGAATCGCCATGTTGAAGGATCCGTCGCCGACGTAGATGCCGCCGCCGCGCCCCACGTCGGTCCCGGTCCCGGCGACGTTGTCCATGATCAGGTTGGCCTCGACGATCGGCGCCGCGTCGGTCTGCGAGAGCGGGCCGAGCGTGTACAGCCCGGCGCCGAAGGCGTACGAATCGGTCTGCCCGCCCGCGGGCGGCGGGTCGGCGACGTTCCCGGTGATCGTGTTGCCGCTGATGACCGGCTGACCCGAGGCGACGTAGACGCCGGCACCATAGAACCGCGTCGGCGTGCCGCTCAGAATGTTGCCGGTGATGAGATTGTTGCTGATCACCGCGGTGCCGAAAATCAGCACGCCCCCGCCCGAAATGGCCTGCGCGCCGGTGCGTGGATCGCCCATGCCGCCGGTGATCTTGCAGCCGTCGATCCCGAAGTCGGTGGTCGGTCGGCCGGTTCCCAGCTGGCTGAAGATCACCGCGCTCCTGGCCAGACCGGCGGCGTTGATCGTGACCGTCGAGGGCGACTCGCAGATGACATGCACGTCGGGTGGCACGTGGATGCGCTCGGGGTAGTTGCCGGCGATCACCTGCACGATGACGTCGGTCGCCGAGCCCGCCACGATCCGGTTGTTCGCCTCGGTGAGCGCCGCGGCGATCGTCCTGAACGGGCTCGCCTGGCTGCCGCACCCCGACACGCAGGCGCTGTTGTCGTCGACGTAGATCGTGACGGTGGCGAGCGCGAGGGTCCGGCGCGCGATCGCACACAACAGGCAGGCGGCGACCATCGAGATGATGGTGCCCGCACGGCGCGCGGAGGGATGCAGGAATGCCCCCGCGCGCGCAGCCAGCGCGGACACAACCTGGCCGAAGGGTCGACGGGCGACTCCCGGGCGGCGAAACGTCTTGACCAAGCGCTCCCTCACGACGGACGCCGCGGCGGCGTACCCCCGGCGGCCGGACCCGTGCTTGGATTTTGAGTTAAGGCATTGGCTTTTTACCGCATTCCGCGAAGTTGTCAAGCCATATATCGGCGACCGCCAGGCGCCATCGGCCGGGAGGGGGCGGCGGGCGGCCGAAGGATGGCGCAACAATCCTGATCATGAGTGCGCCGTGATTGGTCCAGAAGCATCTTTGCGTGCTGCGGAAAGCGCTCACCGGCACGATTCAATTCCATCCGCCAGTTGAACGCCTCCGGTGCAGGACGGGTATCTGTCCTTGACGATGGCGGCATGGGTCGGTACTCTTCGCCCGCATCGCTCGCAGGTTTCGTAGCGTCGCTCGCGGTTTTTTCGGACTGGATCAATCTGGATGCCGCCCCGCAGGTCTTCATCCGCGGAGGGGGTGCGACGGCGCCGCGGGTCGGACCAGGAATCGGGTAGCAACCACGTGGGATTTCCGCAGGATCACGGGAGGGAGCGACACATGACGAAGCGACTCTTGCTGGGGCTGGCCCTGTGCGCCGGCCTGGCCGCGACCGCCCTCGCGGCGACCGGCGCCCAGCCGACCGCGGGCAAGGCCACCGTCGGGGAATTCGCAGTGCGGCTGGCGACCGCGCTCGGCTACGACGCGCCGGACGCCAAGACGGCGGCCGGCGCATTGTCCCGCCGGGGCGTGACGCTCGCCGCCGATCTCTCGGCGACCCTGACCGAGGGGGATGCGGCGCGGGTCATGTCCGACCTCGGCATCGCGATGGTGACACCGGCCAATCCCGGCGCACCGGTCTCCGCGGCTCGCGCAGGCAGCCTCGTGGCCTCGATTCCCGCCTCGATGAGCATGGAGGGGATCGCGCCGGAGGACGAGGGCCCGACCCAGTGCCTGAGCTCCGTGGATCGCGGCACCTGCGTGAACTGCTGCAAGTCGGCGACCGGCCTGACCGGCAAATTCTGCGGGCGGTACTGCCATGCAAACGTGGCGCCGCCGCCGAGCGACGGCGAGCCACAGCCCTAAGGTATCCAGACCGCCTGCGACCTGAAGGTCGTGCGAGGGAGAGCCCGGCCCCTCCGGGGGCCGGGCTTTGCGTTTGCGTCCTGGTCGCAAGATCCTGCTTGACGGATTGTCGGTTTTGACTCCATGACCTCAAATCATGGCGGCCCAACCTGGAGGGAGAGACCCATGACGAGAAAGCTGCTGCTGG
>DATKFL010000473.1:0-20122 GCA_035511355.1 Dongiaceae bacterium | reverse complement strand
CCCACCTCGTGCAAATGTCGGTCACCTCGGAGGCCGCCCCGCCGGCGGACTGGGCATGCCTCGAGTCAATCCTGACTTCCTTCCTCGATGCCTGGGGCATCCGCGCCGATCCGACCTGGCAACGCAACCACCGCATCTTCGAGCGCGACGGCTGGCGCTGCCGTGTCCCGGGCTGCACCTCGCGACAGAACCTCCAGGTGCACCACGTCGTCTTCCGCTCCCAGGGCGGCGGCGACGAAGACGACAACCTCGCCGTCCTCTGCGCGGCCCATCACCTGCGCGGCATCCATTTGGGTCGGCTCCGCTGCCACGCCCTCCCCGAGGGTCTCCTCGCCTGGGAATTCGCCCCCGATCCGGACGACGGATACCTCGCCCGCTACGTCGAAGACGTGACCTGGGCCGCCGCCCGTGCCTCGGCCGCCCGCGCCTCGCTGGCATGAGCGCCGCGCCCTCCGCCCCGACCGGTGCTAGGATGTCGCCTTCGGAAAACGGGCGATGACCACTGCGACCTCCGCCATCACCGTCAGCATCCCCTCGCCGCTGCGCGACACCTGCGGCGGGGTCGCGACATTGTCCCTCTCGTCCCCTTCGGTCCGCGCCGCGCTCCAGCAACTGGCGCAGACCCATCCGGCTCTTTACATCAGCGTCTGCGACGAGACCGGCGCGGTCCGCCGGCACGTCAACCTCTTCGTCAACAACGCGCACATCCGCGAACGCGACGGGCTCGACACGCCGCTCCGTGAGGGCGACGTCTTGACCATCATGCCCGCCGTCTCCGGAGGCTGAACAAGGAGACTCCCCATGGCCGAACGGGTCGTCGTCATGATCGGAACCAAGAAAGGTGCCTTCGTCGCCGAGGCCCCGAAAACGCGCGGCAAGTTCGCTCTCAGGGGCCCGTTCGGCGCGGGCGTGGCGGTCAACGCCACGCTCATCCACCGGAATGGCGGCGGCGCGCCGCGCCTCTTCGCCTCCTCCTGCAACGCCTTCTTCGGCATGAAGGTCCTGCGCTCGACCGACCTCGGCAAGTCGTTCAAGGAGACCAAGTCCGCTCCCGCCTTCCCCAAGGACGACGGGCGCGCGCTCGCCAACATCTGGTCGCTCGAGGCGGGCGACGGCAGGAACGACCTCTGGTGCGGCGTCGAGCCGGCGTCGCTCTTCCGGAGCCGCGACGGCGGCGACTCCTGGGAAATGGTCACCGGTCTCAGCAATCACGCGCACGCGCGCCAGTGGCAGCCTGGGAACGGCGGGCTCTGCCTGCACACCATCCTGCGCGAGGGGAACCGGGTGCATGCCGGCATTTCCACCGGCGGGCACTACCTGAGCGAGGACGGCGGCTCCACCTTCAAGGCTTCGAACAAGGGCGTCGGCGCCGGCTTCAACCCCGACCCGTACCCGGAGTTCGGCCAGTGCGTGCACAAGATCGCCTACCACAAAGACGTCCCCGAACGGCTCTACATGCAGAACCACGGCGGCTGGGACGAGCGCCCGGGGATCGGGGTCCTCCGCAGCGACGATCACGGGCGCACGTGGCGCAGCATCGCGAAGGGTCTGCCGTCCGACTTCGGATTCCCGATCGTGGTGCATCCGCACGACCCCGAGTCGGTCTACGTGGCGCCGCTCACGCCGATGACCCGCACCTGTCCGGACGGCGCGCCGGCGGTCTGGCGCTCCTCCGACGGCGGCGGCTCGTGGAAGCGCCTCGCGAAGGGGCTCCCGAAGAAGGACTCCTACTTCACCATCCTCCGCGACGCGATGACCATCGACACTCTCAAGACGCCCGCTCTCTATGTCGGCACCACTACCGGCCAGCTCTGGATCGGCCGCGACGGCGGCGAGGAGTGGGAGAACCTGTTCGACTCCCTCCCGCCGGTTCACTGCGTGAAGGTGGCGGTGGTCTGAAGCGCGCGGCCGCGTCCCGGCGCCGTTCGTCCGCCGCCCGCAGCAGCCCGACGTTCCGCGCGATGAGACTGCGGCGCGGATCGAACGACGCGATCTCTCACATGACGATCTGCGGGGAAGCGCGGGCGCCCAAGCGTCGCTGAATCCCAGCAGCGCCCCACGGCGCGTCGTAAGTGCCCGTATTTCCTTGAAAACGCCCGCCCCGCAACGGTCCCGACGGTGCTCAATGGCCGCGTCGGGGCACGTTCAGCATTGCCCGCCCGCAGTTTGAAGCGTACACATTCGGTGTCGCGCGCGTCACTCGTCTGGCTGTCGCGGCGCGCACGGCTAGGGGGCCGGAAACAGGGAGGCACCCTATGCATGCGCCTCGACGTACCCCACCGGATGTCCCGCACCGAATCACCACGCTCGTGCTCCTGGCGTTCGCCTGCGCGTTCTTCTCGACCGTTCCTTCCGCGGCGCAGGAGCTGACCACCGGCACCCTCGCCGGCCGCGTCGTCGACCCGGCCGGCAACCCGATTACCGGCGTCCTCATCATGGCGATCTCCGAATCGGGCATGAAGACCGCCACGACCGACGCCGCCGGCAACTACGTCCTCCCGTTCCTCCGCCCGGGCACCTACATCGTCAAGGCGGAGCCGACGCAGGGCTTCAACTCCGGCCTCCGCGAAGGGGTGCAGGTGACCCTCAACCAGCGGCTCGAACTGAACTTCACCCTCGCGCCGGGCAAGGTCGAAACGGTGACGGTCACCGCCGCGCCGCTGGTCGATCCCACCTCGACCTCGACCGGCACGACGATCCGCTACGACGAGTTCGCCAACTCGGTCCCGCTCGGACGCGCCTTCACCGACACCTACGCGGTCGCGCCGGGCGTGGTCAGCGGGCGCGGCACCGGACAGGGGAACTACTCGATCGGCGGCTCCTCCGGCCTCGAGAACTCGTACCTCATCGACGGCGTCAACGTCACCAACACCGGTTACGGCGGGATCGGCGCCTACAACATCGTCTACGGCTCGCTCGGCACCGGCGTGACCAGCGAATTCCTCGACCAGGTGCAGGTGAAGACCGGCGGCTTCGAGGCGGAGTTCGGCCAGGCGCTCGGCGGCATCATCAACACCATCGTCAAGTCGGGCACCAACGACTTCAAGGGAAGCGTCGCCTGGTTCAGCACACCGACCGGGGCGCGCTCCGACTACACGCTCGTGGCGCTCAACGCCGGCACTTCGAACCTGGTGAGCCAGAACGTCAACGACTTCGCCTTCTCGGTCGGCGGCCCGATCGTCAAGGACAAGCTGTTCTACTTCGTCGCCTACAACCCGGTGATCACCGTCGACCAGCGGCAGGCGCAGATGCTGGCGAACCCGATGTTCACTCCGGCCGAGGCGGGGGTGCCGGTCTTCGACACGTCGACACCCACCGGCTTCGGGGTGCCGGACGCGCTGGCCTTCCCCTCGGCGCACGCGGCGCTCGAGCGCCAGCGCCGGGCCGACAACTACGCCTTCAAGCTGTCCTGGCAGGCGACGCCCAACCAGTCGCTCGAGCTGACCCTGTTCGGCGATCCGGCGCACGGCGGGATGGGGCCGCAGCGCGACACGGCGCCGCTCTTCGGCGACGCCGCGACCGGCGGCGGTGAGAGCGAGATCACCTACGGCTCGAACAACCAGACGATCAAATGGAACGCGGTCCTGGCGCCGCGGTTCTTCGTCGAGGCGCAGATCGCGCACCACGACGGGAAGTTCCGCGAGAGCTCGGCGAACAACGACGACCGCTTCACCGACCTGCGGAACAACTTCGAGTTCCGCCGCGGGGCGACCGAGTACATCGACCCGACGAGCGGCCTGCCGGTGCCGTTCGCGCCGTCGGCGGTGGTGCCGACCGAGGGGGGCGTCGGCTTCATCGCCGACCAGGACGACGAGAACACCCAGGCGATCGTGAAGATGATCAACACGGTCGGCCCGCACGAGTTGAAGTACGGCCTGGAGTACGACGCCATCCGCTACCGCGAGAACGCCACCTACACCGGCGCGTCGTTCGACATCGGCCTGCCGGTGAGCTTCTACGACGCGGCCAACCTGGCGGTGCAGCCGGTCGACGCCGACGGCGACGGGACCCAGGACTTCCTCCCGGTGCCGTCGCGCGGCGGCGCGGTCGTGCAGATCAGGAACGGCGTCGGCGGCAGCGCCGCGACCGCGTTCGACAGCGCCAACCGCTTCCGGGTGGTGCGCGCCCGCATGGGCCCGTCGCTTCCCTACACGACGGCCGACGAATGGAACGGCTTCGTGCAGGACACCTGGTCGATGTCACCGCGCGTGACCCTCAAGGCGGGTCTGCGCTACACCTCGGAGTCGGTCGACGGCGCCGGGTCGTTCACCCTGCCGTTCGCCACCGACACGGTCGACGTCGAGGTCAGCCCCGGGAACCTGGTGCCGACCCGCATCTTCACCCCGGGCACCTCGACCTACACGCCGAACTCATACACCTTCGCCGGCAACTGGGCGCCGCGGCTCGGACTGTCGTGGGACGTGATGGGGAACGGCCGCAGCCGCCTGTACGCCAATTACGCCCGCTACTTCGAGCGGGTGCCGAACGACCTCGCGGTGCGCGCCTTCAGCAACGAGGTCGGGATCAGCCTGCAGGAGTTCAACGATCGAGCCCTGACCACGCCGCGCACCGCCGGCGCCGACGCCTGCGTCGACCTCGGTGGCGCGGCGACCACCACCTGCACGACCGCGGTTCCGGTCTTCACGCAGGGGATCGATCAGACCAACGTGGTCTCCGGCGCCAAGCTCCCCTACGAGGACGAGATCTCCGGCGGCTTCGCGTTCGAGATCGGGCCGTCGTCCTCCTTCGAGGTGCGCGCCATCTACCGCCAGCAGGGGCGCGTGCTCGAAGACACGCAGGTGAATGCGGTGGAGCAGATCCAGAATTTCTACTACGGCACCGCCTACGGCTATCCGTACGATCCGTTCGGCGGGACGCCGGCGCAGCCGCAGAGCGCCCGCTTCCCGGCGCGCAGTTTCGGCACCTACGAGCTGGCGAACCCCGGCACGCCGAACATCCCGACGGGGCTCTTCCCCGGGATGACCTTCCCGAAGCCGGAGCGCACGTACAAGGCGCTGGAGCTGGTCTACACCAAGCGCTTCGCGCAACACTGGTCGCTGTTCGCCAACTACCGCCTGTCGCGGCTGGAGGGGAACTACGAGGGGCTGTTCCGCAACGACAACTCCCAGAGCGACCCGAACATCACGTCGCTGTACGACTTCCCGGACTCGCCGCTGATGCAGGGGCAGTTCCTGAAAGGGCCCCTGCCGTCGGACGCGACCCACGTGGTGCACATCTTCCCGTCGTACCGCTTCGACAACAAGCTGCGCGTCGGGGCGAACCTGACCTGGTCAACCGGCTTCCCGCGCACCTCGATGCTGGCGCACCCGATCTACCAGAACGCCGGCGAGGTGCCAGGGATCGATCCGATCTACGCCTACTGGGCCGACGACGGCGCCGGCAACCTCGTCCTGCAATCGACCGGCAACCTGGCCGATGCGCTGGCCGACCCGAACGCGATCAGCAACATCTTCCTGAAGTCCTACACGCCGGTGAAGCGCGGCAACCTCGGGCGCACGCCCGATTTCGCGACGCTCGACCTGCATCTCGATTACCCGGTCACGCTGGGGAACACGACGCTCTCGCTCATGCTCGACGCGTTCAACGTGACGAACCGGAGCGTGGCGACCAACTTCGACGACAACCTCGAGTTGACCGCCGGCGTGAGCGACCCGGACTACCTGGCGCCCCTCTCCTACCAGGAACCTCGGGCGGTCCGCTTCGCCGCCCGCTGGGAGTTCTAGGCCTCCATCCCCGGGGCCCGGGGCTTCCTCCCCCCGCCCGGCGGCCGGGCATCGGCCGGCCGCCGGGCACACGTCCGAACGCCCGGCACTCCCCGCCGCGGACCGCGCCGGTCGATGCTCGCCTCCCGCCCCTACGCTTCCCTCCCCTTGAGCCCTCGGCGGGTTGGTGATAGCCTCACGCCTCCGTCGTCGAAAGCTCGTTCGCAACATCGGAGGAGGGTCCGGTCATGCTGCAGGTCGGCGCCGAGGCGCCTTCGTTTTCCGTCTCCGACCACCTGGGTCACGAGGTGCGGCTGTCCGACTACAAGGGCCGCCGTGTCGTCCTCTGGTTCTACCCGAAGGCCGACACTCCCGGTTGAACGCTCGAAGGTTGCGGGTACCGCGACCTGAAGGACCAGTTCGACGCCAAGGGAGTTTCGATCCTCGGGGTTTCGTTCGACACGGTCGAGGAGAATGCGGCGTTCGCGAGCAAGTTCAACTTCCCCTACCAGCTCCTGTGCGACACCACGCGGGAGATCGGTCTCGACTACGGCGCCTGCGACGATGCGAAGGCGGAGTACCCGCGGCGCATCTCTTACGTCATCGGGCCGGACGGCCGCATCGAGCATGCGTTCCCGAAGGTCGATGCCAAGACGCATCCGGCGGCGGTCCTGGCGCTGTTCGCCTGATCGCCGCGCGTCGCCCGGTGCGGCCCGCGCGACGCAGCGCGTGGCCGCGCCGGCGGGCGTGGGCGGCCTGAGGTCCGCACCCCTCCTTCGATGAGCGAACTCAAGGGCGAACTGGAGACGCTGCGTCTCGACCGGTCGGCCGCGCCCGCCTCGGGAGGACGCCGCTGGCTTTTCGCCGCCATCCTGATCCTCCTGGCGGTGGGCGGAGCGTTGTTCTGGCTCCTCCGCGGGCCGGGGCCGACCGAGGTCAGCACGACGCGCCCCGCGGTGCAGCGCGCCCCCGAGGCCGGGGCTCCGGGCATGGCGATGCTGTCCGCCTCCGGCTACGTCGTGCCGCGTCGGAAGGCGGTGGTCTCCGCCAAGATCCAGGGACGCCTGAGCGAGCTGCGGGTGGAGGAAGGGAGTCGGGTCAAGGAGGGCGAGATCATCGCCCGGCTCGAAAGCGCCGACTACGCCGCCCAGGTGGCGAGCGCGCGGGCTTCGGTGCAGCGCAGCGAGGCCGACCAGGCCGAGCAGGAGCGGCAGTTGCGCCAGTCGGTCGAGCTCGAACGCGAGAAGGTGGTGTCGCGCGATCTGCGCGAGGCGGCGGAGAGCCGCGTGCGCATGGCCGAGGCGGCGGTGGCGCAGGCGAAGGCCAACCTGTCGGTCGCCGAGGCGCAGTTCAGCAACACCCTCATCCGCGCCCCGTTCACCGGCGTCGTCCTCCGGAAGATGGCCGAGGTCGGCGAGAGCGTGGCGCCGATCCCGCCGGGCGTGAACCTCTCGACTTCCTCGGGCGCCATCGTGGCGCTCGCCGACCTCGACACGCTCGAGGTCGAGGCCGACGTCAGCGAGTCGAACGTCGCACGCCTCAGCGCCGACCAGCCGGCGGAGGTCAGCGTCGAGGCCTTCCCCGATCGACGCTACAAGGCGATCCTCCGGCAGATCATCCCGGCCGCCGACCGCACCCGCGCGACCGTCATGGTGAAGGTCACGATCCTCGACAAGGACCCGGGGCTCAAGCCGGAGATGAACGCGCGGGTGGCGTTCCTCGAGCCGCCCGCGGCCGCCGGCCCGGGGGTCACGGCGGATGGCAGCGCGGCGGCGACCGGTGCCGGCGCGGGTGGCGCGCCGAGCCCTCCCCCGCCGCCGGCGATCACCGTGCCCACGTCCACGATCGCCGATCGCAACGGCAAGTCGATCGTGTTCGAGGTGGTCGACGGCCGCGCCCGGGTGCGCGGCGTCGTGGTGGGCGGCGCGCGCGATGGCGCGACGGTGGTCCGCGAAGGGCTCGTGGGCAATGAGACGCTGGTGCTCGATCCGGCCGCCACGCTCCAGGACGGCGACCGGGTGAAGGTGCGCGGGTAGAAGGGCGCTGATCGGAACGCGCGCTGCGAACGCGGCGCGCCTCGAGGAGAGACGGCATGGCGATGGTGGAAGTCATCCAGGTGCGCAAGGTCTACAAGCGCGACACGCTGGCGATCACGGTGCTCGACGGGATCGACTTGCAGGTGCCGGAGGGCGAGTTCGTCGCGCTCATGGGACCGTCCGGCTCCGGCAAGACGACGCTTCTCAACCTGGTCGCCGGCATCGACCGCGCGACCTCCGGCGCGGTGCGGGTGGCGGGGCAGGACCTGTCGACCCTCTCCGAAGGGGCGCTGGCCCGCTGGCGGAGCCACAACATCGGGTTCATCTTCCAGTTCTACAACCTGATCCCGGTGCTGACGGCGCTCGAGAACGTCGAGCTGCCGCTCCTGCTCGAGCGCCTCTCGAAGAAGCAGCGCCGCGAGCGGGCGCTGACCGCGCTCAAGATCGTCGGCCTGTCGGACCGGGCCCAGCACTACCCGCGGCAGCTCTCCGGCGGGCAGGAGCAGCGGGTCGCGATCGCCCGCGCCATCGTCTCCGACCCCAAGGTGCTGGTGGCGGACGAGCCGACCGGCGACCTCGACGCGAAGAGCGCCGAGGAGATCCTCACCTTGATGGACACGCTCAACCGCGAGTTCAAGAAAACCATCCTGATGGTCACCCACGACCCGCGCGCCGCGGAGCGGGCGCACGTGCAGCGCCACCTCGAGAAGGGCGTCCTGAAGGCCGACTGATGCGCTTCCTGCCGCTGGTCCTCAGGCATCTCCGGAAGTCCTGGATCCGGAGCGTCAGCACCATCCTGGCGCTGGCGCTCTGCATCTTCCTGTTCTGCACGCTGCAGACCTTCCTCCTGGCGCTGAACCGCAATCTCGCGACCTCGAACGCATCGCGTCTCGTGACCCGGCATGCGGTGAGCCTGGTCTTCAACCTGCCGATGTCGTACCGCGACCGGATCGCCGCGATCCCGGGCGTGAAGAACGTCGCCATGGCGAACTGGTTCGGCGGATCCCGCAAGCCGGGCGACTTCTCCGAGTTCTTCCCCAACTTCGCCATCGAGGCGGAGCCGTACCTCGACATGTACCCGGAGATCGGCCTGACGCCGGAGGAGCGCCAGGCGTTTCTCCAGGAGCCGCGCGGCTGCATCCTCGGCCCGGAGACCGCGGCGCGCTTCGGCTGGAAGGTGGGCGACACGTTCCAGCTCGAGTCGTTCATCCCGCCCTACCGCGTGGGGCGGCCCTTCGAGTTCGTGGTGACGGCGATCTACCACCCCGACATGAATCGTTTCCCGGGCGCCGACAACACCCTGATGTTCTTCCACCACAAGTACCTCTACGAGACCACCAACCGGCGCGTCGGGGTCGGCACCTACGTGACCGAGGTCGGCAACCCCGACCAGGCGGGCACGGTGAGCAAGGCGATCGACACGCTGTTCGCCAACAGCGACGCCGAGACCCACACCGAAACCGAGGAAGCCTTCCGCGCCTCGTTCATCGCGCTGGCGGGCAACCTGGCGCTCCTCCTCAACACCGTCGGCCTGGCGGTCACGTTCACGATCCTCCTGGTCACCGCCAACACCATGAGCATGGCGGTGCGCGAGCGGCGCAACGAGATGGGCGTCCTGAAGACGCTCGGCTTCTCGAGCGGCCGGGTGATGGGGCTGGTCCTCTCCGAGGCGGGGATGCTGGGGCTGTTCGGCGGGGCGCTCGGCATCCTCCTGAGCCTGATGCTGATCCGCGTCCTGCCGCACATGCCGTTGATAGGTCCCATGCTGCGCGGCACGCCCGGCTTCGGGCTGCCGCCGTCGCTCGCGGCGGGCGGCTTCGCCCTGGCGCTCGGCATCGCGCTGGCAGCGGGCCTGATCCCGGCGTTGCTCGCCTACCGGGCCCGCATCACCGACCTCCTGAGGCAGATCTGATGGCGCTCCCGCTGTCCTACAACGTCCGGAGTCTCCTGGTCCGCTGGCGCGTGACCCTCCTCGCAATCGGCGGCATCGCCCTGGTGGTCGCGGTCCTCGTCGTCCTGAGCGCCATGTCGAACGGGTTCGCCTCGGCCCTCGCCGCGACCGGCGATCCGCGCAACGGCATCGTCGTGCAGCGCGGCTCGGGGTCGGAGCTGACCTCGTTCTTCAGTCGCGAGCACAGAAACCTCGTCGAAGTCGACGCGCGCATCGCGCGCGACGCCGA
Source organism: Dongiaceae bacterium (assembly GCA_035511355.1). Classification (GTDB taxonomy): domain Bacteria; phylum Acidobacteriota; class Polarisedimenticolia; order Gp22-AA2; family Gp22-AA2; genus DATKFL01. Next base: position 10,183 of record DATKFL010000473.1, on the reverse strand, counting down.
GGGGAAGCCGATGGTCTCCCCCGAGATCGTCATCGTCGCCAACCTGAAGCGGAAGATCGACGACGCCCCGACCAACATCACGGTGCGCGGCGTCACCCCGAAGGCGTTCGAGGTGCGCAACGGCATCCGGATCGTCGCCGGCAGGAACTTCACCCCCGGCCTCAACGAGATCATCGTCGGCCAGAAGCTGACCATCCGGCTCAAGGGGGTCGAGCTGGGCGACGAGATCCCGATCCAGCGGCCGCGCTGGAAGGTGGTCGGCGTGTTCACCGCCGAGGGCTCGGCGTTCGAGAGCGAGATCTGGGGCGACTACGACACCATGGGGCCGGCGTTCCTGCGCGGCGGCGGCCAGAACTCGCTCACCGTGCGCCTCGTCGACCCGTCAAAGCGCGCCGAGTTCGACAAGGAAATCCGCGAGAACCCCCAGATGCAGCTGCAGATGGACGGCGAACGCGACTACTACACCAACCAGTCCGGGCCGGTGACCGGTCCCCTCCTGGCGCTGGCGATCTTCGTGTCGGTGGTCATGGGGATCGGAGCGGTCTTCGGCGCGATGAACACGATGTACGCCATCGTCGCCGCGCGCACGCGCGAGATCGGGACGCTCCGGGCGCTCGGCTTCTCGCGCCTGAGCATCCTGACCTCCTTCCTGATCGAGTCGGTCTTCCTGGCGATCGTCGGCGGCGCCATCGGCTGTCTACTCGCATTCCCGATGAACGGCTTCACCACCGGCACCGGCCAGACGGCCTCGTTCAGCGAGGTGGCTTTCGCCTTCCGGATCACCGCCGGCAGCGTCGCGGCCGGGATGATCTTCGCCACGGTGATGGGGTTCCTGGGCGGGCTCCTGCCGGGCCTCCGAGCGGCCCGCCTGCCGATCACCTCGGCGTTGCGCGAATCCTGAGGGAGTGGGACAGGCGGGCCGGAATGCGAGGGGCGCGGTCGACGCCGGCGCCGGGGACGACTACAGCGTCTTGGAACCCGGCTTCCAGTTCGCCGGGCACATCTCGCCGGTCTGGAACGCCTGCAGCACGCGCAGCGTCTCGTCGACGCTCCGGCCGACGCCGAGGTTGTGCACCACCGAGTACTGCAGGATCCCCTTCGGGTCGATGATGAACAGGCCCCGCAGCGCGATTCCCTTGTCCTCGAGCAGCACCCCGTAGTCGCGCGCCACCTTCTTGGTCAGGTCCGACGCGAGCGGGTACTGCAGCTCCCCGAGACCGTTCTGGTTGCGCGGCGTCTTGATCCAGGCGCGATGCACGAACTTCGAGTCGATGCTGACGCCGAGCATCTCGGCACCGGCCGCGCGGAACTTCTCGGTGGCCTCCGAGAAGGCGATGATCTCGGTCGGGCAGACGAAGGTGAAGTCGAGCGGGTAGAAGAACATCACCAGCCATTTGCCGCGGTAGTCCTTGAGGGACACCGGCTGGTCGAGCTTCTCGAGGTTGCGGGTGGATTCCATCGTGAAGTCGGGAGCGGGGCTCCCGACCTGGGCGACGGTCGCGGCGTTCTCCTGCGTCATTGTTCGGTCTCTCCTTCGAGGTTGGTGGAGGCGCCGGCCTTCGACTGGCAGCCGGCGCAGTATCCGGTCACTTCGATGCGATAGGCGATCGGCCGAAACCCGGCCGAGGCATACTCGGGCAGCGGACTGCCGCGCTCCGGGCGATCGACGTCGTCGATTCGGCCGCAGGCGAGGCACCGCCGATGATCGTGCCCGTCGGTGCGGGCGTCGTAGCGCGCCACGCCGTCGGGCCCGACCAGGCGTCCGGCGAGGCCGGCGCCGACCAGGATCTCGAGCGTGGTGTAGACGGTCGCGAGCGACAACCCCGGCACCCGCCGACGCACCGCACGGTGCAAGGTCTCGGCGGTCGGATGGTCGAGGCGGCTCGAAAGGGCGGCGAAGATGGCGCGCCTCTGGCGGGTCGGCCGGGCGCCCCTGGCTCGGAGTGCGCCTTCGAGCAGCCCGGGCGCAATCGTCGCGTGGGACTTGGCGTTCGGCATGCCTGTGAGACTAGGGCAACCCGCCGCCAAAGTCAATAGTCATTATTATAACTTGTATAACTTGTTATATTACATCAGATACGTAATCTATTAACGCGGGACTCCGCAGGCGCGCGCCACCCCGTCGCGGTACAGGAGCCAGAGCTGCAGGGTGCGTTCGAGAAGCGCCGTCAGCCGGTCGCCCGAGCGCCCGCGAGCGTTCTCCAGCACCATCTTCCAGGCCATCCCGCGGTGCCCGCTCTCGACCATGTGGTGCGCCCGCTTGAGATCGAGGAACTTCGGGTCGACCCCGTAGTGCCGCACGAGGAAATCCTTCTGCAGATGCTTCTCGACGTCGGCGGCAGGCTCCGGTGGCCCGGTGACGCGGCGCCGGTCCTCGCGGCTCCCTTCGATGAAGATGGTGACCACCATGGCTCCTTCGATCCAGGGCCGACGCGTCGTGACCTGATCGATGTGGGCGCGATAGGCCGCGGCCTCCGGGATCATCTCGACCGGCGCGAACTGATTCCGCTTGAAGCCGATCCCCTCCATCATCATGAGGAAGAGCTCCGGGTGCGGCAGACCCTTGCTCAGACCGCCGGTCTCCTCCTCGTAGAGGTTCTCCGCCAGATCGCGGCGCACCTCGGCCACCGGGCAGCGGGCATGCACGCGGCTCAGGAAGATCGGGAAATCGCGCACGTAGACCTCGTACTCCTGCTGGTAGTGGGTCAGGAGCTGGCGCCGGTCGGCGTGCCCTTCGCTGAAATGCCGCCAGGCCCAGTGGTCCTTGCGGTCCATCACCGACAGCAGGGTTTCCTCGAGCAACGCGGTCAACGGCATCGCCTCCACACCTCCGTTTGCGCGGATCGCAGGGCCTGCGGTCCGGGTCGCGGTCCGGGGCCCCGCCCGCGGGAGCCCCTTCCCAACGTGGGTTCCACGGCGCACGCGATCAAGTCCCGCCGTCCGGAAGCCGTTCGGCGTCGGGGGGCTTGGGAGGCTCGGGCGGCGGCTCGTCCGGCGGCGGGATCACCGGCGTTCCCCCGTCGCCGTTGGCGCCGGGCGGCTCGTTCGGAGGCGGGATCGCGAACGGCACGCCGCGATCGGCCTCCGGCTTCTTCGGCGGGCGCGCCGGCTCCGCCGGCTGCGGGCGGGCCGCCTTCGGCTTGGGCGGCGGCTCCTGGCCGACTTCGGGCAGCCGATACCCTTGCGGCGGCAGCACCAGCCAGCGCTGGTCCGGCAGGAGGCTCCTGTAGACCTCGACGGCGGCGGCTGGATCGAGCGCGAGCCGGATCGTGACGAGCATCTCGTCCCCCCCGCCGTGGCCGCGCAGTCGGGCGGTGGCGCTCTTGAGCCACGCGCCGACCTTCGAAACACCCTTCGCCTCTTCTTCCGCCGCCACGCGCACCGCGATCTTCTGGTTGAAGGTCAGCCGGTACTCCTTCGGCACCTCGGGCGGCAGAACGTTCGCGGCATTCTCGTCGTCGGCCCCGTCCTCGACCTGCTCGGGGCTCAGGGGCTTCAGGCGCGGGTCGCCTTCCTTTTCCTTCAGCGACACGATCCCCGCGAGCGCCGGCGACGCCACGGCACCGCCGCTCGAAGGCAGGAGCCCTTCGATCTGAAGCGTCGGGATCGGCACTTCGCGCATGGTCATGCCCATCAGCCGGTAGCGCAGCATCTTTTCCTCGAGATCGAGCACGAGGTAGGGACGCCGCGTCGAGGCGAGCGCCACTTCGCTCTCGAGCCGCGCGGCGCGCCGCTGCGCGCTCTCCAGGTCGGCGCGGGTCGGGCGCGCCGCCGCGGCGGCGAGCGCGACCGCGGCCCCGATCGCGAAGATCGCCGCGCAGAGCCCCGCACCGCGCCCGCGCCCGAGGCCGAGCCCACGCCCGAGCCCGAGCCCGAGCCCGAGCCGGCGCCCAAACGCCGTCCGTCGTCCCGTCAATCCGCGCATCGTCGATTCACCCGCAGGCCGTTCACCGCCGTTCAATACCGTTCAATAGATGTAAACCGGAGTGCCGATCTTCACCTTGTCGTACACCGTCTCGAGATCCTTGTCGCCGAGGCGCACGCAACCGTGCGTGATGCTCATGCCGAGCGCGCGCTGGTACAGCGTGCCGTGGATCAGGTATCCGTCGCCCAGGTCCATCGCGTAGGCGCCCAGCTCGGTCGGCGCGAGCCGCTCCGCGAGCTTGCGCGGGATCGGCTCCCCCACCTCGAGAAAGGCCCAGTCGGGCTTGATCCAGACCGGGTTCGGGTGCTTGGCGCGGATGAAGAATTCGCCGCGCGGCGTGTCGAAGGTCCAGCGCCGCTTGCGCTCCGGGTCGACCAGCGCCCGACCGCTCCCGGTCGAGCAGATCGCCTTCAGCACCTCGGTGCCGTTCTCGTACATGAACAGGAGATTCCGGCCGGTGTCGATGACCAGGTAGGTGGTCGCGGACTTCGGTGCCAGCCCCAGGAGCCGCTTCTCGAGCGACTCGGCGCGCCCCTTGAGGGTCTTCAACTCCTTCTCGCCGGCGGCGTCGAGCGGCCGGGTGTCGGCGATGACCGGCGCCGACTCACGCAGGTAGAGATAGCCAGCGACGGTGATGACCAGGAACAGACCCGCCATCAGGAAGAGAATCGCGCGCCGTCTCATTTGTAGGCTCCGTCCGGTATCGTCCCGACGATGATCACTTTCGTCCCGACGCCGACCAGGGCGACCAGGGTGTCGATGTCGGCGTTCGAGAGAGCCACGCACCCCTGGGTCCAGTCCTGCTCGCGCCCGCCCTCGCCGTGGATTTCGATATTGCCGCCGATCCGTCCATTCTTCGGCACCTGTCCGGCCTTCTGCAGCGCCTTGAACCGTGCCTGATCCTCGGCGTTCGGATAGTCGAGCATCAGCGCGCGGTAGTAGCGGGTCTGGCCGATGTTGCGCTCCTCGGTCACCTTGTAGCGGCCCTCCGGCGTCGAGGCGTCGCCGGCGCGGGTCTTACCGTCCATGCCCCCGAGCCCCAGGTCGACGGCGTAGGAGGCGATCTCGTCGTCCCCCTTGACCACCACCATCTGCCGCCGCAGCTTGTCGATGATGATCACCGGTTGACCCTTCTTCGCGTCTTCGAGCGCCTGGGTCACCCAGCGACGCCAGGTGGCGTTGCGAGCGTCCGACTTGTAGTCGTCGAAGAAGCGATCGATGTCGCGCACCGCCTCGGCGACCTGCCGCCGGCCGCGCCCCGTGGCTTCCTCCGAGCGCTCGTACTGCGCCTGGGCGAAACTGGCGCGCCCTTCGCCGAGGCTGATCGTGGCGCGCAGGATCTGATCCTTGACCCTCTCGCCGTCCGGGACGTGCCGCGCCAGCGCGGTGGTGTGGGCGATCGCCTCCTGCAGGTCGTTGAGCGCCCGATCGGCGCGCTCGCGCCGCAACTCGAGCGCCGCCTGCGCGTGCGCCGCGCACGAGCGCCCGGCGTCGAACGCCTTCTGCGCCAGCACCCCCGCCTCGTCATAGTCGCGCGACCATGAGGACCGCTTCATCTGCACCCGGATCTCCGCCTCGGCCAGCGTCAGCGCCGCCTGCGCCGTCGTGCAGACGCCCGGCGCCCGGGTCACCCCGCCGGCGCGCGCCGCGCGATCCATCGCACGCCGCGCCGCCTCGATCAGCATCGTCGGCGGCTGGCCGCAGGCGGACAGCAGCACCCCGAGGCCGGCGACCGCAAGGGCGAGACGCCGGCCCCGACCCGCGTGCCGCGGATCGCTGGCTCCGGCCGAACGGGGCGACACCTTGAAAGAATAGTGGATTGCGGAGGGGGAAAACGAGGGGCCCGGCCGCCTTCGGCCGGGCCCCGCACAGGACGGAATGCTACTTCTTCTTGGCGGCGCCGGCCCGCTTGGCCTTCGCCTCCTCGAGTTGCGTGGCGATGTTGGTCGCCTGGTCCTTCACCGAGTTGGCGCTCTCGAGGGCCTTCTTGTAGTCCTCGGAGCCGAACGACGCCTTCGCCGCGTCGAGGGTCGAGCGCAGCGTGGCGAGGTCGTTCTTGAAGAGCTCGAGGTCGGCCTTCGAGTCCTTGGTCACCGGGGCGACCTTGAGGGCGGCCTCGGCGCTCTGCACCGCGGTGTCGGCCGCGGCCATGGCGGCCTCGGCGTCCTTCTTGGACTGCTCCTTGTTCGCCACCGCGGCCTCGGAAGCCTTGGCGGCATCTTCCTTCGCCTTCGCGAGAAGCTCCTTCGCCTTGTCGTAGTTCTTGAACCACTTCTCGTTCTGGGCGTTGATCTCGGTCTGTGCGGCGTTCATCGCCTCGTCGGCGGCGCGCACCTCGTTCGGAGCCCAGGTTTCAGCCTGCGCCTGACGGGCCTTGTCCATCTCCGCCTGAGCGGCGGCGATATCGTCCTGCGGGGGCTTCGCGCAACCGACCGCCACGAACATCACCGATGCAGCCAGAGTCAGAAGAAGAGCAGTGCGTTTCATGATCGGACGTTTCCTCCTTGACGGGCTTTGGTTATCACAGGACCGCTTGCCCACGCCGCCAGTCGTATCGACGGGGTGCGGTATCGACAATCCCGGGGGTGCAGGCCCTCCACCCGGCCCGGGGGCGAGAAACCATACCAGAACCGCCCCCGGGGCGCTACAGCCTCGAACCCCGCTCCGGACGCGGCTTTCGCCCGGTGGCCCGATCAGGGCCTCGCCGCCGACTCGGCGGAGGGCGCCGGGGCTCTGGCACCGGAGCGCCTGCCTGACTATGATGGGCGGCCGCGCCCGTTTCGCCCGGGCGCGATCACGATGGACTCCCTGATCCCGGCGTCGAGCGGCCTGCCGAACCTGCACCCGGCGCTGGTGCACTTTCCCCTCGCGCTCGCGCCGGCGGCGCTGCTCTTCGATCTGCTGCTGCTGTTCGCGCCGCGTCGATCCTGGCTCGATCGCGCCGCGACCGCCCTGTGGTGTCTCGCGGCCGGCGGCGCCTTCGCCGCGGTGCGCGCCGGCGAGGCGGCGCGCGCGGCGCTCGCTCCCCTGGCGCCGGAGGTCCGGTCGCTCCTCCGTGAACACGACCGGCTCGGCACCAACAGCCTCTGGACGCTCGCGGTCATCGCGGTGGTGCGCGGCCTGCTCACCTGGCGGGACCTGCGGATCGACGTCGTGCCGCGCGACTTCCTGCGCTTCGTGCTTCTCGCCGCCGGCGCGGGCGGGCTGGTGTTGCTCGCCGCGACGGCGGATCACGGCGGTCGGCTGGTCTACCAGCATGCCGTCGCGGTGACGCCGCAGGCGGCTCCGGTCACGCCGGCGGCCGCACCGCCGCCGGGCGAGACACCGGGCGCGGGTTAGGGCGCCGGCCGGATGTCGTAGATGTAGAAGGCGTGCCCGACCACGGCCACCGGGCGGGTGTGCTCGATCCAGTTCTCCGACCCATGGCCATAGCGCGCCCTGAGCGCTCCCAGCGATCGCGCCAGCAGGTGCGCCGAGATCGCGTACAGGCCCGGCTGCAGCCCGCGCTCGATCGCCTGGCTGCCCAGTCGATCGAAGTCGATCCCGTACGCGTCCGGTCGACCGGTCCCGAAATAGCCGAGCCCGATGTGCCGGCCCGGCGCATTGGCGTCGAGCCAGGTCTTCAGCTGCTTGAGCCCCTGTCCCCAGTCGACGTTGCTGTCGTCCAGCCATTCGATGCCGCAGGTCGATCCGGCGTCGAGGCCGACGCGCGACGGATGGGTCCAGAGGCAGGCCGACTCGTTGAAGAAGGCGAGTTGATCCGGGGCGATGCCGTACGCGTTGACCGCCAGCCAGACCAGGAGCGCCGGCACCACCGCGCGGCGCGCCACGCCTCCGGAAGTCCAGAGCCAGGCGGCCCCGCACCCCGCCACCAGGTGCAGGAACGGCAGCATCGGGATGAGATACCGGAATCCGAGGTTGTGCGAGAAGACGGTGTAGAAGACCAGGATGGCCGCCGGCGGCAGGACCATGAACGCCCGATCGAGCTCGGCGACGCTCCGATCGCGGCGGAACAGCGCATAGAGGCCGGCGAAGACCAGCGCGAGCACCGGGAGCGGCTCCTTCAGGAGCCAGGCCATGACGTAGTAGGTCCAGAAGTGCGGCCTGAACATGCCCGCCATGTAGGGCTGGTACGACGGGTCGTGATCCGCGTTCACCCGGAGGATCCCTTTGAAATAAAGGAAGGGATCGGACGGCAGGAAGTAGAGCGCGTGCAGGACCAGGGCGGCGACCACGACGAGACCGGCGAAGACCGTCAGGATGCCGACCAGGCGCGACGCCGGGTCCTCCATGGCGTAGGGATCGACGCGCCGTCCCGGGCGCGGCGGGCCGGCCGGGATCCAGCGGGTCGCCAGCCACAGGAGCGCCAGCGCCAGCGGCACCAGGAGCGCCCCGGTGAACTTCGCCCCCAGCGCCAGCCCGAGGAGCGCGCCGGCGGTGATCAGCCGCGGCACGGTGCGGTGCATCAGGAACCGCCAGAGCGTCCAGCCGAACAGGAGCGCCATCAGGGCGAACCCGGTGTCGGTCGTCACCAGGACGCCGTGCGCCTGCAGCGTCGGATCGAGCCCGACGAGCAGCGCCGCCACCGCCGCCGGCCAGGCGCCGATCATCTCGCGCCCCCAGAGGAAGACCACGACGATGAGCAGGAGCGACATCGCGAGAAACGGCAGGCGGGTCTCGAAGAGGATGCGGTCGGGGCCGTTGTCGTACAGGATCTGGTTCCCGACCAGCCACTGCACCGAGGGGTCGGGCGGATCGTCGACATCCTTCCACTGCGCCTCGGTCATCGGCCACCGCACGCCGGTCATCAGGAGGGGCACCGCGGCGATCTCCTTGAGGAGCGGCGGATGCTGCAGGTTGAGCCGGAAGCTGCCGGTCTTGAAGTACGACAGGCCGGCGCCGATGTGCGCCGGCTCGTCGAAGGTGGCCGACTTCGAGCGGATCGCCTGCCACCCCTCGAGCGCGGAGACGACGAGCGCGATGACGACCAGGAGGAGCGGCGCTTCGGACGGGCGCTTGGGCGACGGCATGGCGCGGCATCGTAGGGTCACGCCGGGGAAAGATCAAGCGCGCGCCCGCACCGAGCGTTGACCACCCGTCGGGCCTGGATTAGAGTCGCGCCGCCCCGCGACGGCGCGGGGCGCGCCTTTCGGAGCCCCGCCCGTGAGTCCCCTGCCGTGAGCCGCGCGTCCAGAAAGCAGGCCCGGCCCGCGCCGGCGGGCGCCGGCGCGCCGGCCGGCCTCCCGGGCGTGCGCGGCGGCGGGACCCGCGGCCTGATCGAGGCGCGCGCCGGCGGGTTCGCCGCGCTCCTGCTCCTCTTCCTCGCGCTCCAAGGAATCATCTTCATCACCGAGTCGTCGCAGACCAGCGACGAAGCGGCGCATCTCTCCGCCGGCTACTCGTACCTCGTCGCCGGTGACTACCGCCTCAACCCGGAGCATCCGCCGCTGATCAAGATGCTGGCGGCGCTGCCGCTCCTGCCGCTGCATCTCGATTTCCCCTGGGGCCCGCTCTGGGAGCAGGCGGAGGAGTGGAACATCGGCCGCCTGTTCGTGCACGAGAACCGGGTGCCGAACGACACCCTGCTGCTCCTGGCGCGGCTGCCGGTGCTGGCGCTGTCGCTGGTGCTGGGGTGGGCGATCTACCGCTTCGCCCGGCGCCTGTTCGGCGCCCCCGGCGGACTGCTGGCGCTCGCGATCTGGGTGCTCGACCCGAACGTGGTGGCGCATTCGGGGCTGGTGACCACCGACCTCGGCATCGCGCTGTTCATCTTTCTCTCGGTCGTGGCGCTCTGGGCGTGGATTGAATCGCCGTCGCCGCGCCGGCTGATCCTGTTCGGGCTCGCGGTCGGCGGCGCCTTCGCCTCGAAATACACCGCCGTCTGGCTGCCGCCGATCCTCGGCGCCGTGGCGCTCGCGCTGGTCGCGGTGAATGACCCGACGCCGGCGCGCCTGTTCGCCGGAGGCCGGAGGGATCGGGAGCGGCGTCCCGCGCGCGGAGCGCGGGACACCGCCTCAGCGGACCGCGCGGCGGCGCCGGCGGCCTCCCGGCTCCGGCGGCTGCTGGTGCTGACCGCGGCGGGACTGGTGGCGGCGGCAGTCGCCGCGGTCGTGCTCCTCCTGTCGTATCGCGTCGTGCAGATCGGCTGGTGGTTCACCGGCCTCGATCGGACGCTGCACCACTCGGCCACCGGCCACCGCGCCTATCTCGCCGGGCAGGTCTCGGAGACCGGCTGGTGGTACTACTTCCTCCTCGCCT
>DATKFL010000472.1:0-4346 GCA_035511355.1 Dongiaceae bacterium | reverse complement strand
GTTGTCCGGCGCCCGGCGCACCGCATCCTCGAGGACCGGCGCGGCGATCGCCGGTCGTCCGACGAGCGCGAGGAAGAGGGCCGCCCCGGTCTCCGCCGACGGGATCTCCCGGCGCGGCAGAACCCGGCGCAGCGTCGCCGGCACCGGGTCGGCGCGGCGCGCCTGCTCCGACGCCCCCTCGGCCTCCTGGAGCAGGCGATCGCGGAGACCCGCGCCGCCCTCGCCCTCGAGCGCGACCGGATTCCCGCCATGCCACGCCTCCGGCCGGACGAAGAGCGCGCCGCTCAGGTCGACCGCTTGCAGGCGCCACCCCGGGTCGGTCGCCAGATGCTCGAGCAGCGCGGCCGCCTCCAGCACGTGCGGATGGCTCCAGAGGACCGCCGTGATCCGGCGCGCGCGCGCCTCGCGCTCGAACGCCTCGGGGTCGCGCTGCAGCGCCACGTAGGTCGCGAACAGCCCCGGCGCCTGCACCTCGAGACGGCCATCGATGTAGGTGCGCCGCCCTGGGAACCAGCGCGTGGCCAGGAAGCCTCCCATCGTCATGTCATGGAGCACTTCACCGTCGATCCCACCCTCGATCACCGCGCGCGCCAGCGCCTCGGGGTAGTACCACGGCGCGACGCCGAGGCCGAAGGCGCGTTGCGTGCCGTCGCGCGCGAAGAACCGGTTGGTCGTGACGTCGACGAGCCCCCAGGCCGCGAGCCCGATCACGAGGAGCGCGGTCAGGCGCGGAATCCGCGGCGCGAGGCGGCGCCCCATCTCCCCCGACGACGCGAGCCAGGCGTCCGTGCGATCCCGGGCTTCCCGCACCGCGGCCGGCGCCAGCGCGACCGCGACGATCGCGAACAGCGCCATGTTGCGCCGCGCCAGGAGGGCGAGGAACAGGAAGGCCCCGAGCAGCAGCCAGTCGGCCGCCCGGAGGGCGCGCCGCCCCGCGATCGCCGACGCCCCGACGACGGCGATCAGGACGGCGAAGCCCGCGACCGACGCGGTGCGGCCGAAGCCGCTGAACGGGGGCTGGAACTCGGCGATGCCCCGGCCATAGAGATTGACCGCGGCGACCCGCTCGAAGAGAAGCGTGCGCGCCAATCCCCACCCGGCGGCGCCGTACGGGGTCAGGAGAGTCGCCGGCAGGGCCACCGCCGTCGATCCCAGGAGAGGCAGCACGGTTCTTCCGTCGCGCCCCCGCCAGGCTTCGTAGAGGTCGCCGAGGAGGGTCAGCGCGAGGACCCCCAGACCGACGGCGTAGAGCGAATGCAGGTTGGCCCAGAGGGCCAGAAGCGGCGGCACGAGCGCCAGCAACGCCGGACGTTCCCGGCGGCGCGCCAGGAGCAGGAGGAGGGCGGCGAGGAGGGCAAAGGAGACCAGCTCGGGGCGGAGGGTGAATCGCTCCTGCGCCGCGATCACCGCCGGCAAGGTCACCACCGCCGCCGCGAGTATCCCGCCGCGGGCCGCCCCCGCGGCGATCGCCGCGGCGAGCGCGGCGACCACCATCGTCACCTTGAAGAGATCGAGGGCTCCCCAGCCGCCGTGCTCCTCGATCCAGGCGACGCACACCTGGAACAGCCAGTGCAGGTCGACCCACGGCCGTCCCGTCGAGGTGTAGGTGAACTGATCCGTCTGCGGCGCCTGCCCGGTCGCGAGAATCTGCTGCCCCGCGAGCAGGTGCCAGTGAAAATCGACCTCGGCCAGGGGCGACAGACAGAGAACCACGGCGAGGAGGAGAACGAGGAGGAGCGCCAGGAGCCGCATGCGTCAGTCCGGAGCGCCGCCGGCGTCGCGGTGGAAGAGCACCAGCGCGCTGTCGCCGTAACGGTACGTCCGGCCGGGACGGAGGAGGGCCACCGACCCCGCCGGCACCGGGCGGCGCGTCGCGTGCTCGATCACCAGCACCCCTCCGGGGCGGATCAGGCGCGCCGCCGCGGCGATCGATCGCTCCGGGAAGCCGTCGGCGTAGGGCGGGTCGACGAAGACGATGTCGAAGCGCGCCCCGGACGCGACGAGCCGGGCCAGCGCCGCCCCCGCCTCCTCGTGCAGGACGTCGGCGCGATCGCCAAGCCCGGTCCTCTCGAGATTCGTCGCGATCAGGCGGACGGCGCGCCCCGCGACCTCGACGAACACCACCCGGCGGGCCCCCCGGCTCAGCGCCTCGAGGCCGACGATGCCAGTCCCGGCGTACAGGTCGAGGACCTCTGCGTCGCCGACGCGCGCGCCGAGGATGTCGAAGAGGGCTTCGCGCACGCGCGCCGAGCTGGGCCGGAGGCCCGGAGACCTGCCGGCCAGGAGACGCCGGCCGCGCGCACCGCCACCGGTCAGTTTCACGAGGACTCCGGGAAGAGAATCCCGGCGTGCGGTCCGGCGGGCGCCGGACGCCATCCCCCAACCGCCGCGGGCGCCGGATTATACACCGCGCCACAACCCTTGTGATTGCTTGACTTCGGGGGATCCGGCCGGTACGATTCGGACCGCTCGTGAAACCCTCCCTGATGAACCTCAAACGATCCGCCCCGGGTCTCCTGCGCGCCCTCAGGTACGCCGGCGTGATCGCCGCCTCGGTCGCCCTGATCGCCGACGCGACCGCACCCCGCGCCGGACTGCTCGCGCCCCGCCCGGGCCCCATCGATCGTCCGCTGGCCCTCGCGGTGGGCGATTTCGATCGCGATGGAATCGACGACCTCGTGGTGGCCGATTACCAGGCGGCGGTCCTGAACCTGCTCGTGGGCCGCGCCGACGGCACCTTCGTCGCGCATCCGCTCGGTCCGATCGGGGTCGGCACCGCGAGCATCGGCAATCCGACCACCGGACCGTTCCAGCTGATCGCCGTCGACCTCGATCCGGAGGACGTGGACGCCGACACGGTGCCGAACGCGAAGGACAACTGTCCGAACGTCATCAACCTTCCGGAAACCGACGGCACCCAGGCGGACACCAATCACAACGGGGTCGGCAACGCCTGCGAGGCCGGAACCGACAGCGACGGCGACGGCACGATCGACGTCACGATCGACACCGACGGGGACGGCATCGTCGACTTCGATCCGGTCACCGGGACGCTCGACAACTGCCCGCGCCGTCCGAACCCGCTGCAGGAGGACACCGAGGTCGCGGCCGGCACCGACGGAGTCTGCGGCACCGCCGACGACAACCCGCTCCTCTACGGCACCGACGCGCTCTGCGGCACTGCGGACGATCGGATCGGCGACGGGGTGGGCGACGCCTGCCAGGCCAGTCTCGATCTCCTGATCCTGAGCGCCTCGGCCGGCGCCGGCTCGGTGCTGGGCACGTTGCGGGTGCGGATGAACACCGGCGCGGGCGGCTTCGTCACGCGACGCTCGTATTCGACGTCGATCGGCCCGGGCGATTTCGCGGCGGCCGACTACAACAAGGACGGCCACATCGACGTCGCCCTGACCGCCACGACCTTCAAGGCGGTCGAGGTGTTCCCCGGGCTCGGCGACGGTCTGTTCAACCTGCCGGCGATCTTCAACACCGGGGAGGGCCCGCAGGGAGTGATCTGGGCCGACCTCGACGGAGACAAGGACGCCGACCTCGTGGTCGCGAACCGCGCCGATGACTCGCTCTCGGTCTTCAACAACGCCGCGGGGGTGCTCTCGACGGTCGGCCTGACCGTCCCCGCGACGGGGGACGCGCCGGTGGTTCTCCTGGCGGGACGCATCAACACCACCGACGCCCTCGACGATCTCGTGGTGATCGCCCAGGGGGAGCATGCGGACCACGGCAGCCTCAAGGTCTTTCTTGGCTCCCCGACCGGCGCGCTCGTCGCCGGCCAGTCGATCGATCTCGGCACCGGGCACGTGCCGCGCGCCGGGGTCCTCACCGATCTCGACGGCGACGGTCGCGTCGACCTCGCGCTCGCCGACTTCGACGCGAAGAACGCGACGGTGTTCACCGGCGTGGGAGATGGCACCTTCGCCGGCCCGACCACGACGGTGACGCTCCGGGACCAGCCGACCGACATCGAGGCGATCGACCTGCCGCCCGCCGGCGGCGCGCCGGATCTCGCCGTGCTGCAGTTCAACGCCCGCGTCGACCTTCTCCAGAATGCCGGATCGCTGGCCTTCGCCCCCGCACCGACCACGCCGGCGTCGATCTGGAAGGACACCCGGGCGATGGCATTCTTCGGCGCCGATCTCGCGTCGGGAGGGGATCTGGTGCTGCTCGAAGGCGCGGCGGGGCGATTCGACGTCCTCAGCGGGATCGGCGACAACTCCTTCCGCTACCAGAGCACCCAGACGCTCGCCGGCCTCACCGCCACCCCGCCGGCGGACGCCCGCTTCCTGCAGGTCGCCGACGTCTCGTACAACAACCGGCCGGACATGGCGATC
>DATKFL010000471.1:0-4226 GCA_035511355.1 Dongiaceae bacterium | reverse complement strand
CGCCGCGACCGCGCCGGGCGCGCCCGATCCCTACTGGAACCTGCGGTAGGCTCAGCTTCCGTCCCGCAGGATCACCCAGGTCGCCCCTTCGCCCCCGTCGCGCGGCTCCGCCGGCGCGACGCCCCCGACCAGCGGGTGGCCCTCGAGCCGCTCGCGAATCGCCTGGCGCAGCCGCCCGGTCCCCACACCGTGCACCAGACGCACCCGGTCGCGCCCCTCGAGGGTGGCGTCGTCGATGAATTTCTCGACCCGTTCGATCGCCTCGTCGACCCCAAGCCCGCGGACGTCGAGGTCCACCCGCGCAGTGCTCTCGGCGCGCGTGAGGGTGACCCCCTGCGGCAGGCGCGTGGCCGCGGCGGCCGCCGCCTCGATCGGCTCGCAATCGGCGGAGCGCACCTGGAGTCGTTTCCCCTCGACGATCAAGGTCACGCGGTCCCCCTGGACCTGCTCGATGGTCGCCGGCATCCTGAGCCCGCGCACCCGCACCCGGGCGCCGGCGACGGCCGTCGGCACCGCGGCCGGGACGCCGGCCGGCGCCGCCTCGCGCAGCCGGCGACGTGCCTCCGCCTTGAGACCCTCGGCGAGCCGGTCCTCGTCGCGCTGCAGCCGGATGGCCAGAGCCCGATCCTCGAGCGCGGCGAGGTAACGCGCCCCTTCGGCGCGCACCGCGGTCACCGCGGCTTCGACCGCGGCGGCCGCCGTGCGCCGCGCCTCCGCCTCGCGGCTGCGCGCGGCGGCATCGAACGCGGCCTGGGCCGCCTCGAGTTCACCGGCGCGCCGGGTCGCCTCGTCGAGGCGATCCGCCGCCTCCCGCGACAGCCGCTCCAGCCGCTCGCGGTACTCGTCGAGGAGGCCCGCCTCGCCGCCGCGCCGGGCGCGGGCCTCGTCGATCACCTCGCGCGGCAGCCCCAGCCGCTCGGCGATCTCGAGCGCGCTCGATCGGCCCGGAACGCCCTGCGCCAGGCGGTAGGTCGGAAGGCCGCTCCGATCGTCGAACTGCATCGCCGCATTGGCGCAGCCCGGCGTCACGGCGGCGTGCGCCTTGAGCGCCTCGAGATGCGTCGAGGCGAGCACCCGCGCTCCGCGTCTCCGGAAGTAGTCGACGATCGCGATGCCGAGCGCGGTCCCTTCGCCGGGATCGGTCCCGGTGCCGATCTCGTCGAGGAGCACGAGCGCCGGGAGCGCGAGCGCCGCGGCGATCGTGGCGATCGTGCGCATGCGCGCGGAAAAGGTGCTGAGATGATCGCGGATCGACTGGCGATCGCCGATGTCGAGCCAGATCGACGCGAACACCGGCAGCGCCGCCTCGCGCGCCGGCAGCAGGAGCCCGCTCTGGTGCATCAGCGCCAGGAGGCCGAGGGTCTTCAGCGCCACCGTCTTGCCGCCGGTGTTCGGGCCGCTGATCACGAGGACCGGGACCGCCGGGTCGAGATCGATGTCGAGCGGCACCAGCGCGCCGCCCCCCTCCCGGAGGCTGGCCTCGACGAGCGGGTGGCGCGCGCCGACGAACCGCACCCCGCCCGCCTCGTCGCATCGCGCCGGCACCGCCTGCATCGCGCGCCCGAGGCGCGCCCGCGCCAGGATCAGGTCGAGGCGGCCGACACCCGCGGAGACCGCGCGCACCTCGGCCAGTCGGCCGCGGATCAGATCCGAGTACTCGCGCAGAAGCCGGCGCACCTCGGCCGACTCCGCCTCCCGGAGGGTCACGACCTCGTTGTTGATCTCGACGGTCTCCATCGGTTCGATGAAGACGGTGGCGCCGGTCCCGGACAGCGCGTGCACGATCCCGGGGAGCGCGGGCCGCGCCTCGACGCGGATCGGCAGGACGTGCCGGTCGCTCCGGAGCGCGACGTAGTCGTCCTGCAGCGCCTTCGCCACCTCGGGGCGGCGACTGATTTCCGCGAGGAGTCCGTCGAGTCGCGCGCCGGCGCGCCGCAATTCGCGGCGGATCGAGGTCAGGTCGTCGCTCGCGTGATCGAGGATCTCGCCGCGCGGCCCGATCTTGCCGTCCAGGAACCGGATGAGGTTGCCGAGATCGGGGAGATCGCGTGCGGCGTCCCAGAGCCGCGGGAAGCGCTCCCGATCCCTGAGCAGCGTTCCCTTGGTGTCGCGCCCGGCGCGCATCAGGTCGATCACCTGGGTCACCTCGGCGGCTTCGAGGTCCTGCCCCGCCAGGCCGAGGGAATCCAGGATCGGGTCGAGATCGACCAGGGTTCCGAACGGCAGCGCGCCCCGCAACTCGAGATAGTCAGCCGCCTCCAGGGTGAGCGCCTGCTCGGCCAGAATCTGGTCCGGCTCGGTCCACGGGGTGGTGGCGAGCGCCCGTGCCGTCCCCTGCGGGGTGGTCGTTCCCCCGGCGAGGAGGCTCAGGATGGCAGGGTATTCGAGGTCCTCGAGGGTTTCCTGGTTCATCGGGCGATCCACAAGTAATAGGGCAGAAGGGGTTGACACAATACAACGAATTGGATAAGGATTCCGACTCGGGGGGCGCTCCTGTCGAGCTTCCCCCGGAGATCGATGCCGGAATTCCCGGAGCTGCCCGCCCTGCAGAAGTTGACCACGCTTTGGAGCGTCTTCCGCACCGATGTTCCGCGCCACATCGACCGGGGATTGCGGTCCCCGGTTCCGCGTCCGTCAACCTCGTAGTCCGAGGATAGGGCAGCTCCGGGAATGGCTGGCCGCGGAGGCCCGGGCGTTCACGCTGCTGTGAGCGCCCGCGCCCGGGCAGTATAATCGCCGCCGCTTTCCGGATGATCCGACGATGACGAATCGACTGCGACCCGCCACCATCGCCTGCGCCTTCCTGATGGCGTTCCTCCGTCCCGCCGCCGGGCAGGAGCCACCCGACGCGACCGAGCAGGAGGAGACACCCCAGGTGACGATGGAAGAGCTGGCGACGGCGCCGCCTGCCGGCCCGGTCGCCATCCAGTTCTCGCGCGCCGATCGCCCGCCCGCGGCGGGGTTGGGGCGGATGACGCTGGCGATCGCCGGCAACCGGCGCTGGTGCACGTTCCCCGACGATCGGGTCATCCAGCAGCCGGAGCGCGACCGGCAGGGGCGTCCGACGCAGACGACGCGTGACAAGGTGTATACGTTCGGGTACCAGTTCACCATCGCAGCGATCGAGCGGTCCCATCCCGCCGAAACCCTGATGCTGTTCGAGTCGCCGGTCTTCAGGACGGCGGTGATGCGACCCGCCGGCAAAATCGGCCGCGGCACGCCGAAATCATCGACCGGCGGACCGGCGATCGGATCGCGCTCCGAAACCGTCGAGGTCCAGCTCGGCCACGAATCGCCGTCGACGCTGGTGCCGTTCTGGCAGGAGCAGTACCGCTGCACGACGGTCCCCGAGGCGTTCGACTTCGATCTCGCACCGGGGACCTACGACGTCTACATGGCGTTCGACCTCCTCCTGAAGTCCGGCTCCTGGACGCACCGGAGCATCGGGTTCGCGACCGACATCCCGGTCAAGGATGCGCAGGTGACGCCGGTCGACGGGAGGGTCGAAATCCTCGCCGGGGGCCGGCGCACGGTTGATATCCTCGGGGTCGCGCCGTCGGCGGAGCCCCGGGCCACCGCCGCGCCTTGAACCGCCGGGCGGCGCTCGCCCTCCCGCCCCTCCTGTCGATCGCGTCGCACCTGCAGGCGCCCGCGTGCGGCTTCGTCTTCGACGACCGCGGGGTCATCGTCGAAAACCCGCTGATGCAGGACCTCGCCCGCCTGCCCGAGCTTCTGGCGTCGCCGTGGTGGGCGGGTGCGGTGCGCGACGCCGGGCTCTGGCGGCCGCTGACCAGCCTCACCTTCGCCCTCGATCGGGCGGTGGCCGGCCTCGACGCCGCGTGGTTCCACGCGATCAATCTCGGCTGGCATGCGCTCGCCACCTGGCTGGTCACCCTTCTGGCACTCGAACTGGGTGGCGGGATGGCGGGGGGGCTCCTCGCGGGCCTGCTCTTCGCGGTGCACCCGGTGCACACCGAGGCGGTGGTCGGGATCGTCGGCCGCGCGGAGCTGATCGCGGCGGCCGCGGTGATCGCGGCCCTGCTCCTGCACCGCCGGGCCCTCCGCCCCGGTGCGGGGCCGTGGCCTCTGATCCTGGCGCCGTGCGCTGCGTTGGCGGCGATGCTGGCGAAGGAGTCGGGCTTCGCGGTCGTGGCGCTCCTGCCGTTGGTGACCCCGGCCGCCGGGGCGCTCCCCGTCGCCCGGCCCGACGCCGCGTCGGCGGGGCG
>DATKFL010000470.1:0-7388 GCA_035511355.1 Dongiaceae bacterium | reverse complement strand
TCCCCTGCGCGATCAGGTTGAGGGCCTTGAGGTCGGCGGGGTCGAAGGTGAGCAGCGCGATACGGTGGCTGCTCTCCCGGATCCGCACATCGGCTCCGGCGCCGCTGCAGGAGACGTCGACCCGCGGCACGTAGCCGAGGGCCCGGTAGGGGGCGGCCAGGGTCTCGGCAATCCGATCCGGATCGCACTTTTCCCTGAGCGCCACCTCGAGGCTTTGCTCGAGATCGGCGGTCGGGATGATGCCGGCGCCCTCGGGCGCCCCCTCGAACGGCACCAGGCGGATGGCGCCCGGTGCGCCGGAACCGGCCGCGAACCCGGGCGACGGCGCGGCAACGAGGAGGCCGCCGGCGAGCAGCCCGGCCCAGGCGAGCGCCGGCCCCCGGCGCCGGTCCGGCCGGCGGTGGTCGGACCCTCGGGGAAGGTGCGGGGTGCGGGCGGCCGCGCGGCGTGGCATCGGCGGGCTGTCTATCGATCGCCGCCCGCGCTGTCAAGCCCGCGCGCCCTTTCCAGTTGCTTCCGCGGCTCCAGAGTTGAGATACTCCCCGGCTCCCGGACACGGGGGCCGGGAAGAGGAGGGCACGGCATGCATCGATCGTGGCGTCTCGCGGCGCCGATCCTGACGGGAATCGCCCTGGCGGCCATCGCCGCCGTCACCCCGGCTCGGGCCAACGAGTTCGTCGCCAAGCAATGGGAGATCGGCGGCGACCTGGTCCACACCACCTACGACAATGACAGCACGATCGCCGACACCTTCTCGTTCGCGGTGCGCGCCGGATATGCGATTCGCCCGCGGCACATGCTCGAGCTCCACCTGAACTTCCAGTCGGCCGATCAGGACATCAAGGACAGCAGCGAAAGCTTCAGCATCGAGCGCTATACCGTGAACTACATCGGCAACATCAAGACCAAGAAACCCGATTCGAAGTACATCGGCTACGGCCTCTTCGGGCTCGGGATCATGAACGTGGACGGCAACGGCGGCAAGGACAGCACCACGCTGTTCCGCGCCGGCGGGGGGACGCGCTACTTCTTCACCAAGAAGATCGCGCTCCGGGTCGAGGGGGCGCTGGCCCACTTCCACGGAGACGGCGAGGCGATTCCCCGACGCTCGTACTTCGATTTCGACTTCGGTGTCGGAGTTTCCTTCCTGGTCGGCGGCTCCTAGGAGCCTAGCCGGGCGGTTTCGCGGGTTTCGTCGCCGGCTTCGTCGGCGCCTCAGCCGGCTTCGGAGTGACCGGGGGAGTGGCGGTCGCTCCCGGGACCGCGACCGCTGCCGGCGCCGCTTCCGGCTCCTTCACGGTCACCGCCACCTCGTCCGGACCCGAGGCCCGCAGCGCCCGCAGGGCGAGAAGACCTCGATCCTCTTCGGCGGTGAGCGTCACCGTGTAGCGCGATCCCTCGCCGGTCCGGCAGGCGGTGCAGGGAATCGGCGCGTCGCGCAGCGGCGTCTCCTTTCCCTTGGCGTCGAGCTTGTAGATCCGGAATCCGGTCAGCAGGAATTCGTGCGTGGTGCGCCACGTGAGTCGCCGTCCGTCGGCATCGCGCACCCGGCGCGCCTCGACGATCCGCTCGGTGCAGGCGTCTCCCTTCCCGTCGTGGTCAGCGTCGGCCTGATCGGGATTGGCCAGCGCCGGGCAGTTGTCGCAGGCGTCGCCGATGCCGTCGCCATCAGCGTCCTCCTGGCGCGGGTCGGGGTTGTCGGGACAGTCGTCGCAGGGATCGCCGAGACCGTCCCGATCGCGGTCGCTTTGATCGGGATTCGGAAGCGTCTTGCAGCGATCGCAGGCATCCCCGACGCCGTCGAAGTCGACGTCCTTCTGATTGGCGTTGGTGGCGCAGGGGCAGTTGTCTTTCTCGTCGGCGATCTCGTCCTCGTCCTTGCAGGGAATCGCCTCGGGCTCTCCGGTTTTCTTCGCACCGGTCGCGGTGGCGCCGGCCCCCGCCACCTCTTCCGGCGCGCCCTGACCCGCGGTCTCCGTCACCGACGGGTCGTCGCCGCCCCTGGTCGGATCGGAATCGCCCGATCCCGACTTCTTGTCCGGCGCCTCGGGCGCCACGAGAGCGCGGTTCACCCCGCGCGAGTTCCCCGAGACCACCGGAGTCATGTAGCCGCCGCGCAGCGTCAGGCCGACCGCGAAAAAGACGCAGTCGTTCCCCGGGTCGGAGATCCGGGTCGCCGCCGATCCGTTCGTGAGGACCGTCGTCATCGGCGTCCAGAGCCCCGACGTCAGAAGGCTCGAGAGGGGCGCCGCACCGCAGGCCCCCTGATGCGTGTAGAGCACGTAGCCGTCCAGGACCGGTCGCCGTCGACCCGGCGAATCGATGCAGGTCGGCCGCACCGTCTGGAGGCAGTCGTCGTGCGTCGGGAACGCCGTCCAGGAGAGATCGACGTAGATGTTGCCATCGCCGGGAGCGCGCACGTTGCTCACCTGGGGGGTCGGCATGGGTGACGCGACGAGCGGGGCGACCCGCGTGACTCCCGGGTCGAACTCGTGCGCCCAGTCCAGGAAGTAGGTGGCTCCGTCCTGGTCGTATCCCACCGAGGCGACGATGCCGACCCCGCGGTGCGTGGGGGCGCCCTCGTCGACGGCGGAGGTCACCGCCACCACCACCGGATGCCCCCACTCACCCGGGTCGTTCGGGCAGCCGGCCGCCAGCGGCGAATTCCAGTCGCCCGCGATCGTGACGTTGCCGTCGCTCGGACCGCCGGCCTGCGGCTGGCACTGCCCGCCGGAGATTTCCTCGCCCACCATGCGACAGATGATCTTCGCCTGCCCGGTCTGCACGGACGCGTCGCCGTACGCCCACGCAAATCCGATCAATCGATCCTCGGGAAGCCCCGTCCAGTAGGAATCGAAGCCGTTCTTGACCTGCCGGAAGTCACCGCACGTGGCGCGCGCCGACGCCGCCAGGCCGGGCGCGGCCAGCGCGAGGGCGGCCAAGAGGGCGGCACGCACGAACAGGTTCCAATGTCGTGGCATCTGATCGGTCCTGCGGCGGTGGCGGCGGTGAGATCCGGTACGCCGATCGTCTATGTATCACCAAATCTGCCTGAGTCAAGGGGCGTCGGACCGACTTCGGTTCCGGACGGAGGCTTGCGGCCCCGGCCGGGCGACCGCTAGAATCGCGCGCGTCGGAGATCATTCATGGAAACGCCGTCCCGCGCGCAGAAGATTTTCACCATCGACGAGGCTCGCGCCCTCCTGCCGGTCATCCAACCGGAGGTCGAAGCGCTGGTCCGGACCTATCGCGAAATCCGTTCGGAGATCGAGGCGACCGCGGGGACCACCGGCCTCACGATCGACAGCCCCGACCTGGCGGGACACCTGGAAGCGCGCGGCGTCGTGGCGCGCCTTTTCGAGCAGGCGCGCGACAGCATCGCGAAAGTGCATCGGCACGGCTGCGTGGTGAACGGACCCGAGGCCGGGCTCATCGATTTTCCCTGCCTGTACAACAACGAGATCGTCTTCCTGTGCTGGCAATACGGCGAGACGACGATCGAGCACTGGCATCGGATTCCCGACGGGTTCGCCGGTCGCCGTCCGCTCCTGGCGGCGGACCCGGCGACGGGGGATGACCGCGTCCACTGACGCGCCGCCGCCCGCCGAGGACACGGCGGAGGGGCGCGCGCCCGTCCCGGCCGCCGCGCCACGGCGCGGCCAGGTTCTCGAGCTCCGCATCACCGACCTGGCGCGCGCGGGTCGAGGGGTCGCGCGACACGCGGGCCTCGTGCTGTTCGTCGACGGGGCGCTGCCCGGCGAACGGGTGCGCGCCCGGGTCACCGAGGTCCGCAAGGCGTTCGCGGAAGCCGCGACCGTCGCGATTCTCGATCCATCGCCGCACCGGCCGCCGCCACTCTGCCGGCATTTCGGGGAGTGCGGCGGCTGCGACCTGCAACATCTCGCGATCGAGGCCCAGGGGGAGGCGAAGCGCCGGCAACTCGAGGCGGCGCTGCGGCGCATCGCGGGGCTCGCGACCGCGACGGTCGGCGGCACCGTGCGCGCGAGCGAGCCGTACGGCTACCGCTTCCGGATGGACTTCGACTGGCGGCCGGGAGACTCGGGGCCGATCCTCGGGCTGCACCGCCGGCATCGCGGCGACGCCGTCGTTCCGCTCGAGGAGTGCCGCATCGCCGGCGCGGTCACCGCCGACATCCTGCGCTGGGCCCCGGGCGAGGCGGCGCGTCGACGCCTCGACGCCTTCGACCCGGACCGCCGTCGCGGGCTCCTGCGACGGCTGTCGATCCAGGAGGCACGCCGGACGCGCGAGGTCCTGGTCTCGGTCGAAACCGGACGCGGCGATCCACCCGCGCTCGCCGCCTGGGCGGGGGCGCTGGCGCGGCGGTTCCCGCGCGTGGTCGGCGTGGCGCGCTCCGAACTCGGACGCGACGGGACGCCGGCGGGGAAGTCGATCCTGCATGGCCGGGACTACCTGTTCGAGGAGGTGGAGACGGATCGCTTCCGGATCCCCTCCGACGCCTTCTTCCAGCCCAATCCGGCGGCCGGCGCCCTGGTGCGGCGGCATGCCGTCGAAGCGCTCGCCACCACGCCGGGCCGGCGGGTCCTCGAGCTCTACGGCGGCGTCGGGTTCTTCACCGTCGCGGCGGTCCGCGCCGGCCTGCGGGTGACGATGGTCGAGAGCGTCCGCTCGGCGTGCGCGGCGGCGCGCGAAAACCTCGGTGAGCGTGGCGACTCCTGGCGCATCGTCGAGGGAGACGTGGCCCGTCGCCTTCCGGCGCTCCTCGAGGAGGACTGGGACGCCATCCTGGTCGATCCGCCGCGCACCGGCCTGCCGCCGGAGGTCACCGCGGGAATCGCCGGCGCGCGGGTCACGCGCCTGGTCTACGTCTCGTGCGACCCGGGCACCCTGGCGCGCGATCTCGGCACGCTGACGGCAGCCGGCTGGCGGCTTTCAGTCGTGACGCCGTTCGATCAGTTCCCGCAGACGGAGCACCTGGAAGCGGTCGCCGTCCTGGAGCGGTAGGCCGGGGATCAGGCGCCGGCTGCGACCGACAAGGGATCGAACCTGATGACCCCGGCGGCCAGGAGAGACTGCAGCGCAGAGTAGGCCTCGAATTCGCCCACCCGGGCCGACTCGACGATCTCGAGGATCGATCGACCCCCGTCGACCATCGGATAGATTTTCTTTTCGGCCTCGCCGAGGTCTTCGCGCTTCGCGACTTCCGACGGTTTCCAGACCGGGCGGGGGATCGCGTGGTCATCCGGGAGCTCCGCCCGGATGCGGGTCCATTCGTCGAGCCGGTGGATGCCGTCCATGATGATCTTGGTCGTCGACATCGAGAGGGTGATCTTCTCGTGCGCTTCGACCGCCCCTTCGACGAACTCGAACAGCCCGCCGCGCCAATGGAACAGTGAATAGACGATCTCGAGCACCTGCTGCTTGACCGTTCAGTGGAGCTGCTCCGCGGTGATGAACCCCATCCGCACCATCACCTTGCCGTGTCGGGTCGCCTCGTCGATCTTCGCTGCCGACAGGGCGTTCTGCTCGGGGGTGATGATCCCCTGGCGGACGAGGTGATTGCCGAGGCTGTTGCGCACCGAGTTCGAACGCGCGAAGACGATCTCGCCGGCCTGCCAGGTCAGGAGCCGGGTCTCGGCGCCCCGGGTCAGCCGGAGAGCCCCCGACTTCTTGCCCAGCGCCAGGAGGGTGAAGATGTCGGCCAGGTTGAAGGCGGCGAGGTCGCCACTCAGGACGCTCCGGGAGGTCATGACTGGAACCACGCGCCGGCGGCGCCGGGCCTCCGAAGCGGAGGCCGAAGGGGGGCGCTGCATCCTGGCAGCAACCTGCTCGGGTCGATTCTTGACACCCCCCCGCCCCCCCGGTAAACTTCGCCCGTTTCGACGCGGGGAACGGGGTTCACCCGATCAAACCAAGAGGATTCAGCGCGCGGAGGCTGGTTGTGCCGCGGGGCCGGGGATTCATGACGAGACGCAGGTGGGCGCTCCTCGGAGCGCTTCTGGCGGTGGCGTTCAGCGGTTGCAGCAAGACCGAGGACACCGCTCCGGAGAACCGCATTTTCGGCAACCCCCCGGTCATCTCGAGCGTCGAGTTCGCCAGCAGCAACTCCGGCGAGGACTGTGACTTCACGAGGGCGGCCCTGGGACTCCTCTGCGAATTCGACCCTTCCACGCCGCCCGGCGACTGGCAGTTCCAGCAGTCCGAGATCCACGTGAACGTCGGCTACACGGACATCAACATCGGAGTCCAGGCCACCGACCCCGATTCCACCCCGACGGTGAGCGATATCCTCATCGTCGGTGCGAGCTACGTCCACAACGACGACGAGACCACCCTGCTGGTGTTCGACGACGGGTCCCAGTTCCATTTCCCCTTTCAGCAGAAGTCGCAGTTCAACCTCGAGTACAGCCCTACCGACAACGCACCGGGGGCGCCCTTCTGCTCGCCCTGTCCCGTCGGCCAGTTCATCCTGACCAGCGGCGACCAGCAGCCGAACGACGGGTCGTTCTTCCGTGGTTACACCTTCTTCCAGGTGGGTGGCACGGCCAGGGGCAACCTCGCTGAGGACTGCATCGCCCGCGACCTGCATCGCGTCCCCGTTTCGGGGGCCACCACCTCGGGTCAGACGGTCACCTTCAAGATCGAAGCGGTCGACCGATCGGGGAACATTGCCACCTGGCCGCAGGACTACCCGAGCGCGCCCCTTCAGCCGTCGGCGTTCAGCTGCACCGGGGACGAGTGCATGTGCTGCATCTTCCAGTCCGATAATCCGCTGAAAGACTGCTACAACAAGCCGGGAAGCGTCGGTCCGAGCTTTCCCACCGGGCTGTGCACTTCCGTGCCGCCCTTCGAGCCGCCCTAGTCGCGCGTCGGCCGGCCCGGCTGGCCGCGACGCTGCGTCCCGACGCCATCCTGCCCATCGCATCATGATCGGCCCGTCCCATGCCGGCGTTGCTCGTGCGCGCGAGCGATGCCCCGCGCGAATCTAGGTTCACCGGGTGGGCGGATCAAGGCGGATCGGCCCGGCGGGATCGGTTCAGGGCTGCGAGCCCAGGAGGCGCGCGAGGCGGTGGGCGGTCTCCGGGGTGATCGTCCCGGCCTCCTGCGCCAGAACGGTCGAACGCAGCGCCAGGACGCGATGCAGCCGGCGCAGGTCGGGCGGCAGGGTGCGCAGCACTTCCGCA
The DNA here is from genome assembly GCA_035511355.1 of Dongiaceae bacterium. Taxonomy (GTDB): domain Bacteria; phylum Acidobacteriota; class Polarisedimenticolia; order Gp22-AA2; family Gp22-AA2; genus DATKFL01. The sequence goes on along the minus strand of DATKFL010000470.1, from coordinate 225 downwards.
TGCAGCCGCAGGGTCGTCATGTCACCGCGTGACACCGGACCCGTCAGCGCCTTGACGGGGCCGAGCCGGACGACGTTCTCGACCGTCCCGCGCACCAACGGAAGGTAGAGCCGCGCCGCCTCGCGCCGGCTGAGGCCGAGCCCGCGGGCGGTGTCGATGCCAATCGACAGGAGCGCCACCAGGTCGTTCGAGAGCAGACAGGCGATGAGGTGGTAGAGCACCTTC
>DATKFL010000469.1:0-9163 GCA_035511355.1 Dongiaceae bacterium | reverse complement strand
GCATGTCCGCGAGCAGGGCCTGAGAGTCGACCTCGTCGCGGTAGAACACCCGATCGACGACGCGGCGCGCGCCGCGCCGGAGCAGGTCGAACAGCAGCGCCCCGATCACCGCCAGCCCGACGGTCACCGCCGAGGAGGCCCGGCCCCCGGCGACGTGCCGCGAGGCGTTCACCAGGAGCGACAGGACGATGAGCAGCGCCACTGCGGTGATCCCGTAGACCATGCCGCGGTGGATGAGGCGCCGGATGCCCAGCAGCTGATGCCGCAGGATGGCGTAGGCGAACGCGGCGGGGATGAAGCCGGTCAGCGAGGCGGTGATGTACCACGGCACCACGTCGCGATAGCCGGTGGTCACCGGGATGAGGGTCAGGATGACGAACGGCAGCGCGCCGCAGGCGATGCCCGCGAGCGCGAGACGCGCTTCGTGAACCGCGGGGCGAAGCGACGGGCCGGAGGCGCGCCGCGCGAGCAACCCGAGCGCCGCGAAGATCGAGACCGTGAGATACAGCCCGAACAGCACCCGCACCACCTCGTAGACCGCCGGCTTGAACACCAGCGCGAACAGGTAGGTGGCCAGGATGCCGCCGCCGAACAGCCAGAAGAGGCGCATCGCCGCGCCCGGTCCATTCCGGTTCCCCACGAACGCGCCGGCGAAGGCCGGAACCGTCGCGCCGAACGCCAGGATCGAGACGAACTGCACGATGAGGGCCCAGGCGGGATGCGGACCGCCCGCCGCCGGAGCCACGCCGAGCGCCACCGCGGCGAGGCCGCCGAAGAGCGCGAACAACCGTGCGGTCAGGTCGTGCGGCCGGCGCACCAGGACGGCGGCGGCGAGGAGCGCGAAGGCGAGGCCGACGATCCCGAGGCCGATCTCGGCCTCGGGACTGATCCCGGCGCCGGCGCCGACCGAGACCGGAAGCAGCTCGCCGGTCGCGGTCTCGAGGCGCGCTTCGGTCGGGCGACCCGGGTCGGGCAGGGACGAAAGCACCCGCATGCCGGGGCGCGCGCCGCGGTGCCAGCCGAATCCGGCCGGCATCACCCAGTCCACGCAGGTTCCGGTGCGACAGGGGGACAGGGTCATGCCGAGATCGCCCGGGCGCTGACCCGCCAGGTGGGCCGAGCCGATCGCCAGAAGAAACGCGGCGAGGATTGCCATCGCGCCGGCTCGCGGTCCGTTACGCGACCACGCCGCCCCCGACGGCGCCCAGCGTTTCCGACGCGCCCGATTCGACTCGATCGAGGAAGCGGCCCAGGGCGTGGGTGTCATGGCCGCGGTCCGCTAGGTGGGCCAGATCCGCGTGCGCCCGGTCCAGGTACGCCAACGCGAGGATTGCCGCGTACGCCGAGGCTCCGGAGGATTCGTAGGCATCGCAGGTTGGTCGGGGGATCGTACCATCGACCGCGCGCGCCGAGTCAATCGCGGCGCGATCGCTGAAGTAGACGACCGGCAACGTCGCCTTGGCCTGCGCCAGGTCGCAGGTCCCCGCCGGCGCGCAGGCGTCGCGCTGGTCGTCGACGAGCTGCGCGAAGGTGAACAGGTTGAAGCCCACCCGCTCGAACAGCGCCAGCGATTCGCCCCGGGCGCCCGCGAGCCGCGCGGCGAATCCCGCGGCGAACGAGCCCAGGCTCCCCGACTTGAGACAGGTCATCTCGAGCGCCTCGCCGAGGCTCGCGCCGCCGCGCTTTTCGAGGCGCGCGTCGAGGAACTGCCCGGCGCAGGCCCCGCCGGTCGCCGCGCAGAAGTGGTGCATCGCCGACCAGGGATCGGGTGCGTCCCGGGTCGCCTCGGTGGCGGTCGCGGTGCCGGCCGTCAGCAAGGCCAGCGCCAGCGCCAGATCTTCCGGGCCGGAACCGGCTCCCGGCCGATCGGCCACGTCGTCGAACAGGTAGGCCGACTGCATCTGGAGCTCCACCGCCGCCGCGGCGACGAGAGCCGCGCGGTCGTAGCGGCGGCGGATGGCCGCATAGACCTCCAGGGTCAGCACGCCGGCCCGGCAGCGCCCTTCGGGATGGAGCGCGTACCCAGGCCGCCCGAGGAGCCGGATCAGTTCGGCGTGAATCACCGGCTCCGCGTGCGAGAGGACCGCGTCCGCGACCTGGGCACGCACCAGACTCAGCATGCGACTAAACCCAGGGAGCCGTCTCGTTGATGTTCGACCGCCCGGACCGCAGGCGGCCGGTCAGGGAGTCGACCGCCCGGACCAGTTCGTGGAGGCCCCGGAGTTCGAGTTGTCTTCGGAGTTCGTGCAACGAGATTCTGCCTTCGAGATTGCGTGCATCGTCGAGCGACTGCGCCAGCGCGATGGCATCCATGGACCGCCCCTCCTCTGTGAGGGACCGGATTCTGAGGGACGCCGCACGCGGCGTGCATCGGTGGGGAAGCGGGCGGGGACTCGGTGATTCCGCGGACGTGGCGCGGCGGGCGCGCGCCCGCCCGGTGCGTCTACTCGGCCCGGAGCGCCTCGAGCGGGTCCAGGCGCACCGCGCGCCGCGCCGGCACGTAGCAGGCGAACAGCCCCGCGAGGGCCAGGAGCCCGGCGACCGCGGCGTGGGTCGGCGGGTCGAGCGCCTGCACCCCGTAAAGAAGATGCGCGTAGAGCGGCGCGAGCAGGACCGACAACGCCGTCCCCGCGAGGCAGCCGATCGCGACCGGCTTCATCCCCTGCGCCAGGACGAGACGCATCACGTCCCAGCGGCCCGCCCCGAGCGCCACCCGCACTCCGATCTCGCCGGTGCGCCGCACGACGCCACCCGACGAGACGCCGTACACCCCGACGACCGCGAGCAGGAGCGCGATGCCGGCGAGCGCCGCGGCGAGCAGGCTGACGAAGCGGGTCGCGCGGCGGGCGCGCTCGACGTAGCGGGCGAGCGGCAACACCCGGGCCGGCGGCAGGTCGCGGTCGAGCGCCGCCACCGCGGCGCGCGCCGGTCCGGCGAGGGCCTCCGGGTCGCCCGTGGTGCGCAGGACGAACGAGATCTGCTGGCGCGCGGCGAGGGAGTAGGGAATGAAGATCTGCTCGCGCACCTCGTCGACCAGGGAGTGGAACTGGACGTGGCGCACCACGCCGACCACCTCGGCCGTCTCCCACTTGAACTCGCCGGCGATCATCGTCTCGAGCGCCAGGCGCCGGCCGACCGCGCTTTCACCGGGCCACATCCGCCGCGCCAGGAGATCGTCGACGACCGCGACCCGGCGGCGCTCGGCGACGTCCCGCGCGTCGAGGTCGCGCCCTTCGAGGAAGCGCGCGCCGATCGAGCCGAAGAACCCGGGAAGGATGCTGCGATGGTCGGCCATCAGCCCCTCGCGCTCCGCCTCGGGCATGCCGTCGCGCCAGTAAGGCGAGTACCAGTTCGGCAGGCTGTCGTCGAGCGGCAGGTTCGATCCCATGCCGGCCGCTTCGACTTCCGGGAGCGCGGCAAACCGCTCTTCGAGGCGGCGGGCGAATTCGACGCGACTCGAGTCGTCCGGGTAGCGGGTGCCCGAAAGTGACAGTTGAAGGCTCAGCGCGCGCTCCGCGTCGAACCCCGGGTCGACCCGCAGGAGCGCCTGCATCGTGCGGGTCATCAGCCCGGCGCTCGCGAGCACGGCGCAGCCGAGCGCCACCTCGCAGCCAATCAGGATGTTGCGCGCGCGGTGCGCCCCGCCCGCCTGCCCGCGACCGCCGCGCTTGAGCGCCTCGGCGATCGTCCCGCGCGTCGCCGCCAGGGCCGGCACGATTCCGGCCACGACCCCGGCGATGAGAGTGATCGCCATCGCGAACCCGAAAACGCGCAGGTCGATGCCGATCGGGCCGCTGCGCGCGATCCCCTCCGGCTGGAGCGACACGAGGAGCCTGAGCGCCCAGGTCCCCAGGAGTAGGGCCAGCGCCCCGCCGGCGACGGCGAGGCAGAGGCTCTCGGTCAGCAGGAGCCGCACCAGGCGGAAGGGCGCCGCGCCGAGCGCGCTCCGGAGGGTGATCTCGCGCTGCCGCTCGGCGCCGCGCGCGAGCAGGAGGCTCGCGACGTTGATGCAGGCGATCAGGAGGACCAGCGCGACGCCCCCCGACAACGCCAGGATCGCCGGCCGCGACGTGCGCGCCACCTCGGCGTGCAACGGCGCGATCCGGAACGCGAGGTGCTCCGACGCGTATTCCTTGAACCCGGCCTGCAGGTCCGCCCCGATCCGGTCGGCTTCGGCCTGCGCCTGGCGCGCGCTGACCCGGGCACCCATCCGGCCGAGGAGCCGGATGTACGACACGTCAAGGGGACCGCCCGCGAGATCGAACGGCATCGGGATGTAGGCGTCGAGGTCGGGCGGCACGCGGCTGACCTCCGGGAACGCCGCCTGGAAATCCGCGGGCAGGACGCCGACCACCTCGACGGCATGTCCGTCGAGTTGCACGGTGGCGCCGACGATCGCCGGGTCGGCGCCGAAGCGCCGTCGCCAGAGCGCGTCGCCGAGCAGGATGACCGGCGGCCGGCCCGGACCCTCCTCCTCGACCCGGAAGTGCCGGCCCAGCGCCGGGCGATCGACGAGGAGCGGCAGCAGGTTCGCGGTCACGAACCCGACCTTCACCTGCTCCGGCTCGCCCTTGCCGGTGAGCGCGGCGTTGGTGACCCAGATGCCGCCGATCGCCTCGAACAGCCGGCTGCGCTCGCGATAGGCGAGCAGTTGATGCCCCGAGACCGGCGCCGCGGTCGTGGGACCGAACTCCGCCCAGATCAGCGCCAGCCGCTCCGAGTGCGGGTAGGGGAGCGGCTTCAGGAGGACGGCGTTCACCACCCCGAAGATCGCGGTCGCCGCGCCGAGACCGACGCCGAGGGTCACGACGACGATGAGCGTCCAGCCCGGCGTCCGGCGCATGCCGCGCAGCGCCTGGCGCACGTCGGCGAGCCAGCCGAGCAGGGCGCCGCCGTGGCGCGCGTCGCGGACCCGCTCCTTGATCGCCTCGGCGCCGGCCATCTCGATCCGCGCGGCGCGCCGGGCCGCCTCCGGGGAGAGACCGCCCCGCTCCTTCTCCTCGGCGAGCAGGTCGATGGTCGCGTCGATCTCGGCGTCGAGGTCGCGCTCGGACGCGCCGCCGCCGCGGAAGAGGTTGGACAACAGGCTCCGGAATCGCGCCACGAGAGGCATGCCGGGTCCCTAGGTCGATTCGAGCGCGCGGGCGATCGCGAGCGAGACGCGCCCCCAGCGCTCCGATTGCTGCTGCAACTGGCGCCGCCCGGCCCGGGTCAGGGTGTAGAACCTCGCGCGGCGGCGGTTCTCCGACTCGCTCCAGGTGGCGGCGAGCCATCCCTCTTCTTCCATGCGATGCAGCGCGGGGAACAGCGACCCCGGCCCGACGGCGAAGGCGCCGCGGGTCACCTGCGCGATGCGGCGCGACACGCCGAGCCCGTGCAGCGGCCCGGCGGCGAGCGCCTTGAGGATCAGCATCTCGAGCGTGCCGCGGACCAGCTCCGATTTTTCCGACGCCACGATCCGGTCTCCTATCGGATATCGATAGGAAAGTACCGCGGACCAGCCCGACTGTCAAGCAGGTCCCGATTCCGCGGCGGCGGGTCGCCGGCGGGAACCGCACGACGGCATCGAGCGTTCAGACGGTGTCGGTCCGGAGGGCTCCGATCATGAAGCTGCGATCCGTCGTCATCTCCTGCGCGCTGTTCGCCGCCCTGGTCGCGGCCGCCGAACCGGCGGGCGCCAACCCGTTCGAGTATGTCTTTCAACCTCTGGCGCCGGGGGTCTGGGCCGCCATCCGGCAGGATCCGTTCGAGCTGCCGCAGGAGGGGAACGCGGTCTTCGTCGTGACCGATCGCGGCGTGGTGCTCTTCGACGCCGGCGGCTCGCCGGCGATGGGCGAGGCGATCGTCGCCAAGGTGAAGGCGGTCACCACCCAGCCGATCACCCACGTCGTCCTCAGCCACTGGCATGGCGATCACATGCGCGGCCTGCAGGCGATCCGCGCGGCCTTCCCGCAGGCGCTGATCCTCGCGCACCCGCACGCACGCGACTTCATCGCCGAGACCCAGGATCGCTGGCTGAAGCGGCGGGTCAGCATGGCGCCGAACATCTCCAAGGCGCTGCACGCCGCGCTCGACAAGAACCAGGATCTGAGCGGACGGCCGCTGATCCCCGCCGAGAAGAAGTGGCTCGAGGCCGGTCTCGCGATCGTCGACAGTCTCGACCGGGAGAATCAGCGCACCACCTACGTCGTGCCGGACGCCACCTTCGAGGATCGCCTGACCCTTTTCCTGGGCGGGCGGGAGATCCGCTTCCTGCGCCCCGGCAACGCGCACACCGCCGGCGATCTCGTCCTCTGGCTGCCGGCGGAGAAGATCGTCGCGACCGGAGACATCGTCACCGCGCCGATCCCGCTCATGCCGAGCCCCTGGACGCGCGACTACCCCGCGACGCTCGAGGCGATCAAGGCCCTGGGATTCACCACCCTCGTGCCGGGGCACGGCGCCGTCCAGCACGACGCGCAGTACCTCGATCTCCTGGCCGAGACGATCCGCTCGGTCGGAACCCGGATGCACGCGCTCGTGGCGCAAGGAGTCGGCGAGAGCGAAGCGGTCCCCAGGATCGACTTCGCTGACCTCGAGCCGCGCTTCACCCACGGCGATCCGTTCCTCGCCAACCGTTTCGAGGACTACGTCGCGGGCCCGCTTCCGCAGGCGGCCTTCGCGGTCGAGAGCGGCAAGGCTCCGGCCGAGGTGTTCTGACCGCGGCATCGTCGTCTAGCGGGCGGCGCGCTGCACCCCGCTCGAGATCAGGAAGACCCGACCCGACCGGTAGCCGTGCACGCCGCTCCAGCCGGAGGTGATCAGGAAGTCGATCGCGCCGTCGCCGTCGACGTCCCCCATGCCGACGGCGTCGAACCCGAAGGTGTCGCCGGGAGTCTTGCAGGTGAAGGTCTTGAGGGGAGACTGGCTCTTCCCGGAGAACAGCGTCGCCCTGCCGCCCGAGACCGCTCCACCGGCGTACTGCCAGGCGCCGACGATCAGGTCGGCACGGCCATCGCGATCGACGTCGCCGGCGGTGGCGGGGCCGATGCCGAATCCCTCCCCCGGCGTCTCGCCGGTCAGGGTGAAGAGGCGCCGGCCGTCCTTCCCCGAATGCACGTAGAGGCGTCCGGTCGAGGCCCCCTTGGCGTTGTTCGACCAGTCGGAGGCATAGACGTCGGGGACGCGGTCGCCGTCGACGTCGCCGAGGACCGAGACGAACATCGCGCCGAGAGCGTTGCCGGTCTCGTCCGATTCGATGACGAACTTCGGCTTCGCGGTCAGGCTATCGTAGACGTAGACGCGGCCATGCCGCGATGGTCCCGCGTTGCCGGCGCCGACGATGAGAAACATCCGCCGAGGGTCGACGTAGCCGGCGACCGTGCTGCCGAAGCCGTCCCCTGCGTGCTCGCCGGTCAGGGTCAACAGCGCCTTGCCGGTCTTTCCCGAGTAGACGTAGGCCCGGCCGGCCCCCGCGCCGCCCGCGTTGTTTCCCGGGGCGCCGACGATGACGTCGGCATAGCCGTCGCGGTCGACGTCGCCGGCGCCGGAGGCATGCTGGCCGAACTGGTCGTTGGGGTTCTCGGCGTCGAAGGCCCGGAGCAGCTTCCCGTCGCGCCCTGAATAAATGTAGGCGTGCCCTGCCCCGGGCGCCCCGGCGACCACGTCGGGAACGCCGTCGCGGTTCGTGTCGCCGGCCGCTTCGACGCCGGTGCCGACCTGATCGCCGGGCCGGCCGTCGGCCGACCAGAGGAGCTTGCCGCTCTTCGACGAATAGACATAGACGCGGCCGGCCTGGGTGCCTTCGACCTGCCTGGTCGGCGCCGAGGTGACGATGTCGTTCGCGCCGTCGCCGTCGACGTCGCCGATGTTCCGGGCGATCCAGCCGAATTGATCGTTGCTTCCCTCGCCGTCCCATTCCTGGATGACCTTGACCGGCTCGACGAACGGCTGCGCGAACTCCTCCGCGGACGGCAGGAGCGCCCGGAAGCGCGGGTCGTCCTTGAGCGTCGCGAGGTCGGTGTCGACTTCGATCGCGGTCATGTCGATCTTGCGGGTGGCGCGCGCCTTCGCGAGCCATGCGAACGCCGCTTCGCGGTCGCCCGCGAGGGCGTGGCCGACTCCCAGGTTGTAGAGCGCCTGAGGCATGCCGGGCTCGATCGCCAGCGCCTTCTCGTAGGCGGCGATCGCCGTTCCGGGGTCCTTGGCCTTGAGCGCCGCGAAGCCGAGCGCCCGCCAGGCGCGACCGTTTCCGGGTTCGCGGGCCGTGACCTCCTTCAGGATCGCGACTCCGCCGGCGGGGTCGCCGGCGTTCACCTTCGCCATCGCCTCGGCGATGCCCGGCGGCGGGGCCGGTGCGGTCGGGGCGGTCGGTGCCGCGGCGCCGTCGGCGGCGAGGCAGGGCGGGACGACGAGCGCGGCCAGAACGATTGCGGCAACGAGCAGGCGGACGGGCATGTGCTGGGCCTCCGGGACGGGGACCACCCGCGCCGGTTCATACGCCCCTGGCGCGCGCGCCGCTATCAGATTCGTGCTTGGAGGGCCTTCGATCGGGTGCCACGCAGTTGCGAGGGAGGGGCGCCGAACTCACGCCGGAACGCGTGGGTGAAATGACTGTGACTGGAGAAGCCGAGGTCGAACGCCAGGCCGCTCAGATCTTCGGTCCCCGCCCGCAGCGGCTCGAGCGCGGCGCTCAGGCGCAGCCGGGTCAGGTAGGCGTGGATGGTCGTGCCGGTGACCCGCCGGAAGACGCGGCAGAGGTGCGCCGGCGTCGAGCCCAGCGCCGCCGCGATTCCTTCGAGACGGAGCGGGGTGCGGTACGCGCGACCGAGGTGGGTCCTGACCCCCTCCGCGAGGTCGCGATGCCGGGCGGGCGGGGAGCCGGCCGGATCGTCCTCCGCCGCCGGATCGCCCGGCGCGGTCGGGCGGCCCGCCGCCGATCCCAGGACCTCCTCGGCGATCGCCAGGGCCGCCTCTTCGGCGCCGAGCGGGTCGGCGCCCCCGGGGGATTCGGCCGCCCGCAGGAGCCGCCATTGCCGCGCCAGGGCGGTCGTCGGACAGGGCGCCCACGGGGGGAGCCGCCGCCCGTCTTCGGCGGCGCGCGGGTGACGTCGTTCGAGTATTTCGTCGAACAGGTCCTGCCGCAGGACCAGGCCGCTGCCATGATCGCCGACGCCGCAGGGGT
>DATKFL010000468.1:0-2222 GCA_035511355.1 Dongiaceae bacterium | reverse complement strand
GCTGTCCACGGCCGGCGGAGCCGGTCGCCGGAGCCGCCGCCCGCTGAAAGCTCCCCGCGGCGCCGGCAAATCGAGGCCCCGCGGCGCAGGTCGTCTCGCTAGAATCGCCGCATGTCCTGGGACGGCGAAGAGGAACTGCGGGAACACGACAGAGAGAGCGGCGCCTTCATGGCGATCGCGGTCCATTCGACCCGCCTCGGCCCCGCGGTGGGGGGCGCCCGCATGAAGACCTACGCCTCACCCGACGACGCCGCGGCCGACGCGCGCCGCCTGTCGGCCGCGATGACGCTCAAGATGGCCGCCTCGGGGATGGCGTGGGGTGGCGGCAAGGGGGTGATCGCCGTGCCGCCCGGGGGGATTTCGGGCGACGCGCGACGCGAACTCCTGCGGCGTTACGGGCGGCTGGTCGCCTCCCTCGACGGCCGCTACCGCACGGCACCGGACGTCGGCACCTCGTCGGCCGACATGGACGTCATCGCCGAAACCGCGGGCTCCTGGGTCTTCGGTCGCTCGACGGCGCGCGGCGGCTCCGGCCCTTCGGGCCCGGCGACCGCGATCGGCGTGCATGCCGCGATTCGCGTGACCTGCGACGAGGTGTACGGCTCGGCCGCGCTCGCCGGCCGGCACCTGCTGGTGCAGGGAGCCGGCAGCGTCGGCGGCGCCCTGATCGATCTCCTCCTCGCGGAGGGCGCGCGCGTCTCCTGCAGCGATCTCGATCGCGGCGCGGTGCGGCGGTTCGAGGAACGCGGCGTCGCGTTCGTCGACCCCGGGGCGGTGATCGGTTTCCCGTGCGACCTCTTCAGCCCGTGCGCGCTCGGCGGGGTGCTGAGCGCCGACTCGGTGCCGCGCCTCAGGTGCCGTGCGGTGACCGGCGGTGCCAACAACCAGCTCGCGGACGACGCGGCCGCCGGGGCGCTCGCCGCGCGCGGCATCCTCTACGCGCCCGACTTCATCGCCAACTCCGGCGGCGCCACCTCCGGCATCCACATGGAGGCCGACGGCTGGAGCCGCGAGCGGGTCGAGCAGGACGTCGCCGACCGGGTCACCGCGGCGCTGCGCGCGGTGTTCGCGCTGGCGCGCGACGCCGGTCTCACGAGCGACGCGGCCGCGCGCGAGCTCGCCCGCCGGCGTCTCGAAAGCGGGGGCGGGCGGATCTGAGCACGGTCACCGCACTCGAATCGCGCCGACCGTGCTACCCTGCTTGCTCAATCGCGAGCCGCGCTCGCTGAAGAAGGGCGTTCGCAGGCCGGAATCGGCGCACGGCGATGCATCGCCGACAGTCAGGCGTCCCGGCAGCTTCCGCATCTTTGAGAATTGAATCACCCGGTCATCCGTGGCCAGTCCGGCCCGCGACGCACCGGAGCAGCGAGTTGTCACTGGAAAGTGTTCCGGACGAAGGGTGTGACCTTCTCCAGGAGGCCCGGGAATGCCCACCGTCGGGAACCTTATCTGCCTCACGCCGCGGGACTCCTACCTCGCGGACTTCCCCAAGAGCCGCAACGGGCCGCTCGGGTGGCTCGAGCGACGCACAGGACCTTTCGTGCGCAGCCCCGGCATCGCGTTCCCCTACCTGGTCGGCTTCCTGAGGAAGAACGGTGTCCTGGACTCCTCCACGCAGGTGGCCGTGCAGCACGACAAGATCGAAGGCTGCACTCCCTTCGAGGAGATCCTGCGCGACAAGATCGACCTGAATCGCGGCGATCACGACATCCTGTTCCTGACTTCGTACACCGACTCGATCCGCGAGGCCTACCGCCGCGCGCGCGAGGCGCGCGCCGTCTACCGCGCCGCCGGCCGGGGGTTGACCGTCGTGGTGGGCGGGGCGCACGCCTCGGCCATGCCCGAGGAAGGGACCCGTCACGGCCACGTCGACGCCACCGTGGCCGGCGAGGGGGAATGGTCGGCCGCCCGCCTGTTCGCCGACGTGCAGAAGGGCGCGGCGATCCAGCCGGTCTATCGCGAGCCGTTCCAGAGAATCCGCGATCGCGGGGCGTTGGCGATGGACACCGGGATCTGGCGGGGGTTGAAGAGGCGCCCGCACCAGATCGTCGCGTCGACCCACTCCGCCCGCGGGTGCAAGCTCGACTGCCACTTCTGCGCGGTCTTCCTGACCAACGGGCCGACGGTGCGCAACCGCGACGCGGCCGACGTGGTGGAGGAGATCCTGGCGCAGGGACCGGTCGACCGGCAGGTCGCGCAGGACGCCGCCCCGGGTCTCTACA
>DATKFL010000467.1:0-6544 GCA_035511355.1 Dongiaceae bacterium | reverse complement strand
TCTTGTGGACTTACTTCCCGAGGCCGAAGGACCAGCCGACCCCGCCGGTCAGCTCGAAGTCGGTCTGGCTGTCCTGGATGCCGCCGCCGGGGTCGCTGAAGATGACGCGGGCGGTGGAGCGCAGGCCGAAGCGCTTCTTCTCGCCGAGGAAGCCGCGGATGCCGGCGCCGACGTTCACGCCGAGACCGACCTCGTGGATCGGGGCGTCGTCGGCGTCGATCGACTCCTCACCGACACCGCCGGTCAGGAACCAGCGGAACCGCTGGCCGGGGCGGAAGTTGTACAGGGCGTTGAAACGGATCGCCTCGAGGTCGACGTCGAGGTCGTTCCCGGCGTACTCGCCGGCGAGGCCGGAAGCCCTCTGCCAGGAGCCCTCGACGGCCCAGGCATCGGTGATGTTGAACCCGATGCGGAAGCCGTAGAAGGATCCGCCGTCAGGGTTGAGCGGCTCGAAGGAATCGGGCGAGACCATGCCGAGGAAGACTCCCACCTCGAGGTCGTTCGCCGACCCGCCGCCGGCGAAGGCCGGGGCCGCCATCACGAGCCCCATGCCCAGGGCCAGGACGACGGCGAAGCGCCGCGCCAGGGGTGCTGCGGAGTGTCGTGTCATCGTCGCGCCTCAGTATTTGATGACGAGCGCCGTCGTGAACAGCGTGTCGAGCTCGTCGAGCTCCACCAGGACCGTGCCGATCGGGGTGGTCAGGTCGCCGGGATCGTAGAGGTTCACTTCCTTGAGCGACGGCGCGTTGTCGTACAACCACTGCAGGCTGACCTTGAGCGCCAAGTGCGAGCTCATGTTGATCGCCACCGCGTTGGTCATGTTGACGCGCCAGTCGTCGGTCTGATCGACGTTCTCGTCGACGATGGTGTCGTTGGTGAACGAGCCGACGTCGTGGGCGCCGAACTTCTGCAGGAACGACGACGAGAGCCGCACGCCGAAGAAGGTGTCGTCGAAGGTCGGGTCGTCGACGACGTTCTCCTGCTTGGTGCCGGTGAGGGAGTAGTCGGTGCGCCACTTCCGCCTGTCGGTGTCGACCCAGATGTTGCCGACGCCGGCGAACCCGACGTAGCGGTTGTCGATGCCGGCGAAACGGTTGCGATCCCAGCCGGCGCCGCCGAACCAGAAGAACTTCTCGGTGATCTTCCGGTCGTACCGGCCGTTGAGGAAGTAGTTCTCGGCGGTGGTGGAGGTCTCCGTGTCCTCCTCGCGGCTGAAGTCGGTCGGGGTGCCGACCGCGAAGAGGTTGATGGTGGTGGACGCGACCCGGATGCCGCCCAGCTTCAGCTCGAAGAGCGAGTGCTCGTTCTCGCGCGACAGGGAGTTCTTGAGACCGAAGGTGCTGCTCTCGCTGTTCCCCGAGGTCGCGACCCAGCCCAGCTCGGCGGTGTCGCTCCATTTGGGGAACTTCTTCTCCGGCGCCGCGGGCGGGGCCGGATCCTGGGCGAGGACGGGGAGCGTCCCCGCGGCGATGAGCGCGAGGGCGACGAAGGTTCGGGTGGCGCGACCGGTCATGACCGAAACTCTCCTTCGAGGGACTTGAGGGGCCCGGACCGGGCGCTCAGGCCTGGGGCGATCCGCAGAAGCGGCACTTCTTCGCCGCCTTGGCGATCGCCTCGCAGCACTGCGGGCACTCCTTGGTCGGCGGCGCGGGCGGCGCCGGCTGGGGCTTCATCGCGATCTTCGTGATCAGGAAGATGCAGAACGAGACGATCACGAAGTCGATGATGGTGTTGATGAACACGCCGTAGTTGAGCGTCGGGGCGCCGGCCTTGCGCGCCTCGTCGAGCGTGGCGTAGTGCGTGGCCGACAGGTTGATGAACAGGTTGCCGAAGTCGATGTTGCCGAGCAGGAGGCCGATCGGCGGCATCAGGAGGTCGCTCACGAGGGACGACACCACCTTGCCGACCGCTCCGCCGATGATCACGCCGACCGCCAGCGCGAGCGCGTTGGTCTTCAGCAGGAACTCGCGGAAATCCTTCATCGGAATCCTCCCCGCACGCCGGATTCCCCCCCGGGTCCGGCGGCATGAGAATGCATCGACTGTCCGAAGGCGGCGGAGCATACCATAGCGCCCCATGCGCCGCCGTCCGGCCCTCCTGGTCTTCGGCCTCGCGCTCGCAGCGCGGCTCGTTCACCTCGCCGCGATCCGCTCCCTTCCCTGGTTCGACACGCCGATCGTCGACGGCGCCAACTACGCCCGGCTGGCCGGGCTCATCGCGTCGGGGGATCTCCTGGGCGGGCGCGTCGCCTTCTGGCAGCCGCCGCTCTACTCGTACTTCATGGCGCTGCCGTTCGCGCTGTTCGGACCGCGGATGCTGCCGGTCTACCTCCTGCAGGCGGGGCTCGGGGCGCTGACCTGCCTTCTGACCGGGTGTCTCGGGGCGCGCCTGTACGGGGAACGGGCCGGGGTGGCCGCCGGCGTGGTGATGGCGCTCTGGGGGCCGCTCGTCTATTTCGACCTGCAGCCGCTCGTCCCGGTCGTGCACCTGGCGCTGGCCGCGGCGGGGCTTCTGGTCGTGACGCGCGCCGGGCTCGACGGCGGCGGGCGCGGCGCCTGGGTCGGGGGCGGCGCGCTCTTCGGCCTTGCGGCGATCGCCACCCCGAACATCGCGCTCACGGTGCCGGCGGTCGCCGCCTGGGCGCGCCGGCGCGCCGGGAGGAGCGCCGCCCTTCTGTTCCTCCTCGCCGCGGCGTTGCCGATCCTGGCGGTGGGCGCGCGCAACCTCCTGGTGGCCGGCGAGCCGGTCCTGGTGTCGTCGAACGGCGGGATCAACTTCTTCATCGGCAACAACGCCGACTACGACCGCACGGTGCGCGCCCGTCCCGGCGGCGAGTTCGAGCGGATCGCCCAGGAGCCGGGGGATCAGGGAATCGTCGGCGCCGCCGCGCAATCGCGCTGGTTCAGCGCGCGCGCCGGCGATTTCCTGCGCGCCTATCCCGGCCCGGCGCTGCGCCTCTACCTTCGGAAGATCCTCGACCTGGTCGCCGGGCGGGAGATCCCGCGCAACGAGAACATGTACGACTACCGCGCTGCGTCGCCGCTCCTCGCGGCGCTCCTCTGGCGCGCCGGCGTCGCGGTGCCGTTCGGCCTGTTCGCGCCGCTCGCGCTCGCGGGTCTGGTCGCCGGGTGGCGGGTGCGGAAGCCGTCGGGGGCGATGCCCGCTCCCGGGGAAGCCGCCGCGCGCTCGGGGACCGCCCTCCTTCTTCTTTACGCCGGCTTCTACGCGATGTCGGTTGTCCTTTTCTTTCCGACCGATCGCTACCGGCTGCCGCTCGTGCCGATCGTCGCCGTGCTCGCCGGCCGCGCGATCAGCGCCGGGGTCGCGGCCTGGAGGCGTCCGGCGCTAGGGGCGGCGTTCGTCGCGGGGCTTCTCGTCTTCAATCTCGACGCCGCGGTGCCGCAGGAGTCGTGGCCGGAAGAGGCGGCGCTCAACCGGGCCTATGCATTGCGGGTCGCGGGGCGGACGACCGAAGCGCGCGCCGCCTACCTCGAGGCGCGCCGCCTCAACCCGCGCCGCCTCGACCCGCACAACGCGCTCGGGGCGCTCGCGGCGGCGGAGGGAGACTGGCCCGCGGCCGAGGCGCACTATCGCGACCTGGTCGCCCTCGCGCCCGATTTCGTCGAGGCGCATGCCCTCCTCGGGCAGGCGCTCCAGGAGCAGAAGAAGACCCCGGAGGCGCGTGCCGAGTGGGTGCTCGCGACCCGGCTCGCGCCGGCCGCCGGGCAGCCGCTCGCCGAGCTGTCGTTGTCGTACCTCGAAGAGGGGGTGCTCGAGACGGCGTTCGACTACGCAACCCGGGCGGTCGGCGCGCGCCCGGATCTCCCGGAGACCCATTTCGCGCGGGCGATGGCGGCGCGGGCGCTCCGACGCCGCGAGGTCGCGCTTCCGGAGATGGAGGCGGCGGCGCGTCTCTTCCCGCCCGGGTCGGACGGGGGGCGGCGCGCGACCGAACTTCTCGAACGGATGCGCCGCGCGGGCGCGCCGGCGGCCCCGGAAGTCCGCCCCGACTCTTGACTCGATCGTGAGCGGATGGTAGATACCGCACGTTTCCCGACAGGCGGACCCCGATTGGACCGTTCCGGGGCCGAGGAGCAGGCCCTGAGCGCGCGGTGGGCGGGTCGACCGGCCCCGAGGTGGATGAAGTCTTGACCGATACCAGCCAGGCGGTCCTCGAGAATCCCGCCGACCGCCGACCCGAGCTCATCCTCAGTTCGCCCAGCTTCGGCGCGATCACCGATGCCGTCGCCGAGCCGCTCGAGCGCAAGACGCCGCTCGGCTGGTGGCTCTGCTTCCTCCCGGCGCTCGGCCTCCTGGGCCTCCTCGGCATCGCGGTCTCCTGGCTCTTCTGGGAGGGGATCGGGATCTGGGGGCTGAACGTCCCGGTCGGCTGGGCGTGGGACATCACCAACTTCGTCTTCTGGGTCGGCATCGGCCACGCCGGCACGCTGATCTCGGCGATCCTCTTTCTACTGCGGCAGCGCTGGCGCACCTCAATCAACCGCGCCGCCGAGGCGATGACCATCTTCGCGGTCATGTGCGCCCTCATCTTCCCGGGGATCCACGTCGGGCGGGTCTGGGTCGCCTACTGGATGTTCCCGCTGCCGAACCAGATGGGCACCTGGCCCAACTTCCGGAGCCCGCTCCTCTGGGACGTCTTCGCGGTGAGCGTCTACGGGACGGTCTCGGCGCTCTTCTGGTTCGTGGGTCTCGTGCCCGACCTCGCGACGATGCGCGATCGCACGAAGTCGAAGATCGCGAAGCTGGCCTACGGCATTCTCGCGCTCGGCTGGCGCGGCTCGAACCGCCACTGGCAGCACTACGAGGCGGCCTACCTGCTCCTGGCCGCCCTGGCGACGCCGCTGGTGCTCTCGGTGCATTCGATCGTGTCGATGGACTTCGCCGTGTCGCAGCTGCCGGGGTGGCACACGACGATCTTTCCGCCCTACTTCGTCGCCGGCGCCATCTTCTCCGGCTTCGCGATGGTCGTCACCCTGATGGTCATCTGCCGCTCGGCCTTCAGGCTGGAGAAGATCATCACGCTCCGGCACTTCGACTACATGGCGAAGGTGATCCTCCTGACCGGGTGCATGGTCGGGTACGCCTACTCGCTCGAGTTCTTCACCGCCTGGTACAGCGGCAACCCGTACGAGATCTTCACCTTCACGAACCGCGCGCTGGGGCCGTACGCCTGGGCCTACTGGACGATGGTGTCGTGCAACGTGCTCAGCCCGCAGATTTTCTGGTTCGCGCGCGCCCGCACCAACATCAAGGTCCTGTTCGGCGTGTCGATCCTGGTGAACATCGGCATGTGGTTCGAGCGGTTCGTCATCATCGTCACGTCGCTGCACCGCGGCTTCCTGCCGTCGTCCTGGGGCTACTTCCGCCCGACGATCTGGGACGTCTCGTGCCTGCTCGGCTCGTTCGGCCTCTTCTTCACCATGTTCTGCCTGTTCGTGCGGTTCGTGCCGATGGTGGCGACCGCCGAGGTGAAGGGGGTCCTGCCGCAGGCGAACCCGCACCACGAGCCGCAGGCCCGCGCCGCGGCGGGAGCGCACTGATGCGCCTGCCGATGACCGCCGAGCTGCCGGCCGGGGCCCACTACGGCCTGCTCGCGGAGTTCGACACCACGAAGGAGCTGTACCACGCCTGCGAGAAGGTGCGCGACGCCGGCTACACGCGCTGGGATGCGCACACGCCGTTCCCGGTGCACGGGCTCGACCGCGCCATGGGGTTGAAGCGATCGCCGATGCCGTTCATCGTCCTGGTGATGGCGCTCCTGGGCGGCGCCGGCGGCTTCGGCCTGCAGTACTGGGTGCACAGCGTCGAGTACCCGCTCACGATCAGCGGCAAGCCGCATTTCACCTGGCCGGCGTTCGTGCCGATCACCTTCGAGCTGGCGGTGCTGTTCGGCGCGCTCGGCGCGGTGTTCGGGATGTTCGCGCTGAACCAGCTGCCGATGCACTGGCACCCGCTGTTCTTCTCGGAGCGCTTCGAGCGCGCCACGAACGACCTGTTCTTCATCTCGATCGAGTCGTGGGATCCCAAATTCGATCCGGTCGCGACCCGCCGCTTCCTCGAAGGGCTGGGCGCGCGTCAGGTCGAGCTGGTGCAATCCTCGTGAGCCACCAGGCGCCGCGCACGCTGACCGCCGAGTCGGTCATGCTCCCCGAGGGACACCGCCTGCGGCGGCTGCCGATGCTCGGGGCGGCCGCGACGATCGTCGGCATCGGTCTCCTGACGGTCTTCGGCGCGGCGCACCCGGCGAAGGTGTACGCCGCGTGGCTGGTCGCCTTTCTGTTCTTCCTGAGCCTCGCCCTCGGGGCGCTCTACTTCGTCCTGATCCACTACGCGGTGCAGGCCGGCTGGAGCGTCGTGCTCCGCCGCCTCGGAGAGAACCTCGCCTCGACCCTGCCGGTCTTCGCGCTCCTCTTCGTGCCGATCTGGCTCGGGCGCCACGAGCTTTACGAGTGGACGCGCCCCGAGGAGGTCGCTAAAAATCCGATCCTGCAGGGAAAATCCGGCTTCCTGAACGAGGGCTTCT
>DATKFL010000466.1:0-2184 GCA_035511355.1 Dongiaceae bacterium | reverse complement strand
GGCCAGCGCGGCGGCATCCTTCGCGCTGTCGACGGCAATGCGCACCACGTCGGCGCCGGCGGCCTCGAGCAGGCGGACCTGGCGCACGGTCGCCTCGACGTCGGTGGTGCGGGTCGCGGTCATGCTCTGCACCGCGACCGGATGACCGGCGCCGATGGTGATCGTGCCGATGCGGACCGGTCGGGTCGGATGCCGCGGTGCGACGGGCTGGTTCATGGGAGGGCGATCATAGCAGTTTCATTTCGGCAGCGGCCGGAGCGGGTCGAGGTCGTGGTCCTTCGCCGCCTGCGCCTCGAGTTTCGGGTTGAGCGCGAGCGCCCGCTTCAGGGCCGCGAGCGCGCCCGGCTTGTCGCCCGCCGCGGTCCGGATCACGGCGAGGTCGTAGAGCACTTCGGGGAGCATGCCGGGCTGCTTCTCGGCGCCGGTGGCGGCGCGCTCCTGCCAGGGGAGCGCCTCGGTCGCCTTCTTGTTCGAGAACAGGGCCCAGGCGCGGTTCCAGTCGTCGTTGACGATCGCCATGCCGACGAGGCGGCCCAGTTCGCCGAGGGGATCGGCGTGGTCGTCGACCCGCACGTCGACGGCGTGGTCGAGAAAGCCGTTGTAGCCGCCGTGCGGGCGCGCCACCACCAGCGCCGCCGACTGGTGCCCGCGGCTGTCGCCGCCCGCCTGATCGCCGGCGACGAGCGCCGCGTACAGGCGCGCCGCGAGCGGCTTGCCGGCGCTCGCGAGGAACGACTTCTCCATCGCCGCGACGGTCGCTTCGCCCACCAGGATGTTCCCCTGCACCGCGTAGCCGGGACCATGCCGGCCTCCCGCCCAGGTGTTGCAGCCGGGGCCGGAGTAGGTCGCGGAGTCGCCGTTCAGCGCGACGATGCCGACCTGGCGCGAGTCGCGCCCGTCGTCGCCGCGCATCAGGATGCGCAGCGCTTCTTCCGGGGCGACGCCGCGATCGAGGAGCTCGAGGCCGCGCGGGCCGTACGCGGTGTTGGCGTTCGCCTGGGTCGCGATCGCGCCGACGCCGCCTTGGACGAACGGGACGGTCGAGCCGACCGAGAAGAAGCGGCTCGCCACCGCGACGCCGACCTCGCCGGCCGCGGGGTCGACCGCGACGATGGAGAAGGTGGAGGGGGCCGGCGGTGCGGCGAGGGCGGGCGCGGCGGCGAAGAGGGCGACGAGCGCGACGGCGGGAATGCGGGCTGCTCTCATTGGGGTGCCTCCGGAGTGGCGTGCTCTGTCGTGGTGGGCGGAGCGCGGCGCCGGTTTCATCGGACGATGCCGCGCTTGAGTTCCGCGAGCGGGTAGAAGGTGTCGCGCCAGCGCACTCCCCCCTGGGCGAGGGTGCGGATGGCGGAGTTCCAGAAAGCGCCGGTCATCAGGAGGGTCGCGATCGGCTGCAGCGCGGCGAGCAGCCACGGGCTCCGCCCGAGCCGCCAGGCGCCGCTCGTGGCGGCGGCCAGGATCGAGGCGACCTGGACGGCGAGCGGAACGAAGCCGCCCCCGGCCAGCGCCACCGCCAGCGGACCGCACTCCATCGCCAGCACGACCACGGTGTAGAGCACCAGCCGCGCCAGCGAATACTCGGCGCCGGCGAACAGGTTCTTCTCGAGACCGCGCAGGACGGCGAACGCGCCGCGGTGCCAGGGGCAGCGCACCAGGTCGAGGCCGCTCCAGATCCGCTGGCGCGCTCCGGCGCGACGGAGCAGCAGGCCCAGCTTGAAGTCGTCGGCGATCTCCATCCGCAGCCGATCGTAGCCGCCGACCGCGTCGTAGGTCGCGCGGCGGACCAGGTTGAACGCCCCGATGCCCCCTCCGCCGGCGCTCCGGTCGGCCTCCATCTCCCAGCCGCGGATCGCCAGGAGCATGCCCTGCTCGAAGGCATGCACCACGCCGGCCTGCAGCGCCCCCACCGGCCGGAGGTCGGGAAAGATCGCGAGGTGGTCGAGTTTCATGTCGCGGACGACGGTCAGAATCCGTTCGAGGAGATCGGGGGCGGCCAGGTCGACGTCGCCGTCCATGAAGAGCAGAAAGGCGCCGCGCGCCTGTTGGGCTCCGACGTGGGCGGCGTGACACTTGCCGAGCCAGCCGGGTGGGAGGGTTCGGACATGCACGACGGTGAGGCGTTCCGGGGGTCCGGAGGTCGCCGGGGGGCCGGCGGCGAAGCGGTCCAGGATCGCCCCGGTGCCG
>DATKFL010000465.1:0-3400 GCA_035511355.1 Dongiaceae bacterium | reverse complement strand
GCGCGCCCGGAGCGCCAGGAGCATCGTGGCCGCGGCGACCAGGTACAGCACCACCCCCGGCGCGAGGGTCATCACCTGATTGCCGCCGCGCAGCGACACGAGGAACTGCCCGCCGAACGCCAGACCGGCGGCGAGCGGGATTCCACCGGCGGCGAGCAGGCGGTCGAGCGCCTTCGGAAGATTCATGCGGCGGGACTATACCCGATAGAGGGCGCGCCTCTCCACGCCGGCGTCACTGCACGTACCCGAGCGATTTGAGCCGCGCGCGCAGCTCCTCGTCGAGCACCGCCGGCTCCTCGGCGGTGGCGGGTCGGGTGCGCCACAGAAGGAAGCGCGGCACCGGCGGCGCCTCGGCCGGCGGACGGGCGAAGGCGGGGGCGGCGTCGGGGGCGCCTTCCATCGTGAACGGCATGGCGCGCGGTCGGGCGGCGGCGCCGCCGAGCCGCACGGCGTCGGGCAGCGGCCGCCCGTCCACGAGCAGCTGGAACGTCACCGGCGCCTCGTACGGCAGCGTCGTGAACGACAGCCCCGACTCGCCGCGCGCGGCGGGGTCGCTGAAGACCAGCACGGCGGGGGTCTCGAGCCGGTAGGCCGCGTCGGTCGTCCCCGGCGGCACGACGCTCCTGATGATCCCCTTCGTCTCGATCCGCCCTTCGAAGCGGTGCGGGCGGCCGTCGCCGGACCAGACGAGATTCCAGGCGCCCGACAGATGATCGCCGCGCTCGAACAGGATCACCGTGAGCCGCCGCCGATCGTCGGGGCGCGTGCTGGCGAGATTCCGGGTCTCGTTCGGATCGCTCGCGAGGTTGTAGAGCTCGGCGTGATCCTCGTCCATCGAGTGGATCAGCTTGAGCGGGCCGCTGCGCACCGCCTGGCGGATGGCGCCGAGGCGCACCGTCTCGGAGACCGGCGCCGGGGTCGCGGCGGCGCGCGCGCCGTCCGGCTGGAGGAGCGGCAACAGCGAGTGCCCCTGCATCCCGGGCGGCGGGGTCGCGCCGGCCAGCGCCAGGAGCGTCGGCGCGATGTCGAGGCTGCTGACCGGCTCGGCGATCTTCACCGCGGCGCCGGCGCGCGCCGGCGGCGCGAGGATCAGCGGCACGTGCAGCACCTCTTCGTACATCTGCCGGCCGTGCCCGACCGATCCGTGCTCCTTGAATTCCTCGCCGTGATCGCCGGTGACCACGATCGCGAGCGGCCGCCCGGCGCGGGTTTTCCGGACGCCGTCGACGAGCCGGCCGATCTCGGCGTCGACGAACGCGATCTCGCCGTCGTAGCGATCGATGAGGAAGCGCCGATAGTCGTCCGGCATCGGCGCCGACGGCTCCTGGAATTTCGACAGCGAGTCGTACGACGCGTCGAGCGGGCCGGCGTACGGCGGCGTCGAGGCGAAGCGGTCGCGGTACGACGCCGGCGGGTCATACGGCCAGTGCGGGTCGAAGTAGTGCACCAGGAGGAAAATCGGCGCATCGGGATCGCCGGCGACCCAGGCGAGCGCGCCGTCGGTGACCTTGTCGGCGGTCGGCTCCAGCCCGCGCTCGCGCGCGTAGCCGGGCTTGGTCAGGCCGAAGTCCTCGAAGTGGCCGAAGCCGCGGTCGAAGCCGAACGGGGCGGTGACGTAGATGTGCGCCACGAAGCCGCCGGTGCGGTACCCGGCGGTCTCGAGCGTGCTGGCGAGCGTCGGGATATCGGCCGGCAGGCGCAACCCGTCGTCGATGACGCCGTGTCGCGACGGCAGGCGCGAGGTCAGGATCGACATGATCGACGGCAGCGTCCAGGGGGCGGCGCTGGTGGCCGATTCGAAGCGGGTCCCGGTGGCGGCGAGGGCGTCGAGACGCGGCGTCGTCGGACGCCGGTAGCCGTAGGCGCCGAGGTGATCGGCGCGCAGCGTGTCGACGACGATCAGGATGATGTCGGGGGGTTTCGCCCGCCGCGACAGGAAGCCGCAGGCGGCGCCGACGGCGACCAGCGCCGCCAGGGCGATGAGCGCCGCTCCCGTGCGGGCGCGACGCGCGCCGCTCACCTCAGCGCCGCGGCGACGCGTCGGCGTCGTGCGCGATCTTGCCGCCGACCATGGTCAGGACCGGCCAGCCGCGCAGCTTCCAGCCGCCGAACGGGGTGTTGCGCGAGCGCGACTGGAAACGCTTCGGGTCGACGGTGCGCACTCTCGCCGGGTCGATGACCGTGATGTCGGCGTCGGCCCCCTCGGCGAGCGTCCCCTTGGCGAGCCCCAGGATGCGCGCCGGGTTGAGCGCCAGCACCTCGACGAAACGTGTCAGGGTGATCTGCCCGGAGCGCACGAGGCGGTCGTAGACCAGCGGCACCGCGGTCTCGAGACCGACGATGCCGAACGGCGCGTCGTCGAACTCGACCAGCTTCTCGTCGTCGTGATGCGGCGCGTGATCGGTCGCGATGGCGTCGATGGTGCCGTCGCGGAGCCCCTCGACCAGCGCGTCGCGGTCGTCCTCGGCCCGGAGCGGCGGGTTCATCTTGGTGTTCGGGTCGTACGACGACTCGGCCACCGCCTTGTCGGTCAGGATGAGATGGTGCGGGGTCGCCTCGCAGGTCACCCGGACGCCGCGGGCGCGGGCGCGGCGCACCTCCTCGAGGCTGGCGCGCGTGCTCAGGTGCGCGAGGTGCAGCCGCCCGCCGGTCATCTCGGCGAGCGCCAGGTCGCGCGCCACCGCGACGCTCTCGGAGGCGCGCGGAATCCCCTTCAAGCCGAGCGCGGTCGAGACCGGGCCTTCGTTCATCACCCCCGACGCCGACAGGCTCCGGTCCTCGCAGTGGTCGATGACCGGGATGTCGAAGATGCGGGTGTATTCGAGCGCCATGCGCATCAGGAAGGCGGTCGACACCGGCGCGCCGTCGTCCGAGACCGCGACCGCGCCGGCGCGCACCATGTCGCCGATCTCGGCCAGCTCCTCGCCGCGGCTCCCCTTGCTGACGCAGCCGATCGGCACCACGTTGACCACCCCGCGGCGACGCGCCTCGGCGACGATGTACTCGGTCACCGCCAGCCCGTCGTTCTTCGGATCGGTGTTCGGCATGCAGGCGAGGGTCGTGAACCCGCCGGCCGCGGCGGCGCGCGTGCCGGTGTCGATCGTCTCCTTGTGCTCCATGCCGGGGTCGCGCAGATGCACGTGCATGTCGACCAGCCCGGGCACGACGATCAGTCCCGAGACGTCGATCACCGTGACGCCGGCCGGCGGCTTGCGCCGCTTCGCGCCGTTCGCGCCGCGCCCGCCCGCGCCGCCGACGGCGCGCACCTCGGCGATCTTGCCGTCGACCACCAGGAGGTCGAACCGCCCGTCGCGTCCGGTCGCCGGGTCGACGACCCGGCCGCCCTCAAGAAGCCAGTTCGCCAAGCGTGCCTCCCGCGAGGAGATACAGGACCGCCATC
>DATKFL010000464.1:0-2731 GCA_035511355.1 Dongiaceae bacterium | reverse complement strand
AGCACCGCGGAGAGCGAGTCGACCAGCCCTCGGCCGCGCGGCGTCCGCACGGCGAACGCCCCCTCGTGCACGAAGCCGATCACCTTCCAGTGCTGGCGCCGCTCGCGCGTGACGCCGGCCGCGTCTTCGAGGCAGCGCCAGCGGCTCACCCGGACCAGGGGGGTTTCGAGAACCCACTCGAAATCGATCCCGGCAACGTCGCCGTGCGCGCGGGGTCGGGCGGAAAGGGGCGGCCGCATGGGCGGAATTGTACGCCCCCGGAGCCGGCATCCGCGCGCCGCGCCCGGCCAGGAACCCCCCACCCGGGGCGCCCGGCGCCCGGATGACAACTCCGTAAGGCGCCCGAAAAAACCCTCGACAGGAGTTCGACCCGACGTATCCTTTGTCACATGAAACCGCGCTCGCCGCGCGCGGGGCTCGCTCTTACGTTGAGACAGCAGTGCGAAGCATTCGCGGGTGCCGGGGGCGTGCAACGACCGACGCGCCCCCGGAAGGACCCCGTCCGAATGCGGTGATCTGCTGATCCGGAGCAGACGGGTCACTTTGGGGATGCATCAGTCTTCAGAAGGCCGCTCGACGTGAGCGGCCCGCCGGTTCCCACCGCGTCCGCGGGGGCGCCCGATTCCGGCCGCCCGCCGGGGCGCGGAAGACTGCGCGCGCTCCTCGTCCCGTTCCTGGTGTCGATCGTCTCCCTCTCCCTCCTCGAAGCCGGCGTGCGGCTTCTGACCGGGATCGGGTTCATGCCGGCGCTCCGCCGGCTCAACAGCGACGACTCCTTCTGGGACGGCAGTCATCCGGTCTGCGGCGTCTGGCACCACAACTCGGTGTCGGCCCGGCACCACACCGCCTGCTTCGACGTCACCTACACCACCAACTCGGTCGGGGCGCGCGACGCCGAGCGCAGCCTGCAGTCGGATCGTCCGCGCGTCGTCGTGCTCGGCGACTCGTATCTCGAAGGGTGGGGCGTGCCGGTCCGGGAGCGGCTCTCGAACATCCTCGAAGAGCGCACCGGCAGGGAGCACATCAATCTCGCCATGTCGCACTTCGGCCCGTACCAGGAGTACCTCGTCTACGCCTCGCTCGGGAAGAAGTACAGCCACAGCGGCGTGATCGTCGGCATCTTCCCGTTCAACGATTTCTACGATCTCGACTACGCGGTCGGGCGGCGCTCGCCCGGATACCTGTACGCCTACCGGCCCTATCTCGTCGGCCAGTATCCCGCCTACCAGCGCGTGGATTACCGCGAGTCGGACCTGGCGCACTTCCTGCGGCACCACATCTACACCTACGACGCCGTGTCGCTGGCGTGGGGCTCGATCGGCGGCCGCGGCGAGGGGTTCGACTCGCCCGCCGCCCTCCGGGAGAGCTCGGGGATCGTGCGCTCGTTCTACTACGACTACTCGCCGGCGCAGTTCGACCTCCTGCGCTACTGTCTCGAGGAGATCGTCCAGGCCGCCGAGGGCCGTCCGGTCGCCGTCGTACTGGTTCCCGCGCCGACCGATTTCCTGCGCTACAGCCAGTCGGGCGACAGCCCGCTCGCGAAGCAGCTCGAAGCCCTCGGCGCCGAGCGCGGTTTCCGGCTGGTCGATCTCCTGCCGCCGATGAGCGCGAGCGATCCGAACTGGGAGGAGTACTCCCTCTCCTGCGACATGCACTGGAGCGCGAAAGGGAACGCCACCGCCGCCGACATCCTCGAGACGCGGCTGCGCGGCTTCCTTTACTGATCGGCCGCCGCCGGTCACGGCTTGAGCGCGGCCCAGGCGAGGCTGAGCGACAGTCCGACGTCCGGGGTGTTCTCGAAGTTCCGGATGTTCTCGGTCACCGCGACGCCGTAGATCAGCCGGCCGCGGTGGCTCCGGACGCCGAGGCTCGCCTCGTACTTGTCGGCGGTGATCTCGTCGATGCCCGAGTCGCGCACCGTGCTCTGGCTGGCGTAGAGCTGGCCGATGAAGTTGGTGTGCCCGGTCATCCCGACCTCGTACGCGACGATCAGCGTCGGGACCATGCGGCGCTCGAGGCGGACGCCGAGCACCTGCCCGTCGGTCCAGACGAACGATCCGATGAGATAGACCCCCTGGCGCCTGAACTTCCCCTGCAACGCCGTCTGCAGTCCGTAGTCGTTCGTGCCGGTCGACAGGAACAGCCGCTCGCCGCGCCACGCGATCTTCGCTTCGCCGCTCATGACGAGGCTCCATCGCGATCGGCCGAGCGGCACCGCCTGGCGGACACCGAGGACCGGATCGCCGAGGCCGCCGTCCACCGGCGCGTCGAGCGCGGCGAGCTCGACCCCCTCGAGCGCGACGATCGTCTGGAATCGGTCGCGATCGACCCAGTCGCGGCCGGCGTTGCCGAGACCGAAGGTGTCGTGGAACCCCTCGATCGTCCCGTCCATGAAGCCGCCCGAGAAGTTGTAGGCCGAGAGCGTCAGGTAGACCGAGGTCGTCCGCCGCACCCGGTAGTGGAACGTCGTCTCGAGCAGCCCGAATTCGCCGTCGACGTAGTAGGCGTCCTCTCCCAGGCCGAGGATCGCCTCGGCGTCGGCCCCGGTCAGCGCCCCGTGCCCGGCGCGCGTCTTGAGGTAGTCGCGGACGTTGCCGCTCATGACGAAGGTGTTGCTGAACGACAGGTTCGCCTCGATCGCCCAGGAGCCGGGGCCGGCGGCGACCGCGTGCGCCGGCAGCATCTCGAGCCGCAATAGGTTGAACGGCGTCATGTCGCGGATCCGCAGGGG
>DATKFL010000463.1:0-8867 GCA_035511355.1 Dongiaceae bacterium | reverse complement strand
CTAGCAGTGGAGAGCGGCGTGGCGGGCCGAATGGCTGTCTTGAAGTGGTTGCTTGATTCGGATCCGGCGATCCGGTGGCAGGTCATGCGTGACCTCACCGATGAGCCCGACGAGGTCGTCGCGGCCGAGCTCGAGGCGGCGATCGAGGCGCAGATCGACGACGCGATCGAGGCGGCGGCGGCATTCCAGCCGGGGCACGCCTTCTGCCACCGCTGCGAGGCGGCGATCTGCGAGCACTCGCGGCCCCCCTCGAGCCGGCACGTCTTCCTCGGCTATGCGCCGACCGGCGCGCCGCGCTGGATGGAGTTCGCCCAGTACGCGCTCGAGACACGCCACCCGCAGTTCGATCGCCTCTGGGACGCGAGCCCCGCGTTCATCACCGTGGCGCTCGATCGCGCCGACGTGCATGGCGCCCTGCTCGGCGCCTTCCGGCACGAGGAGCGCGTCGTGCTGGGGCAGATCCTCGCCGGCTTCTTCACCCTGCCGGCGCGGCCGGCGGAGGGGCGCGGTGTCCTGGCCCTCACCTTCCAGGCGGTGGCGTCGATGCGCGCCGGCGGGAAACGCCGGCTGGGATTGAATCTCCTCGGCACGGCGCCCGGCGGCGAGGACCTGAAGCTGCTCTGGGAGCGGCAGGACGATCTCCCCTGGCGGCGGGCGGTGCGCTGGGCGCAGTCGTCGCTCATGAGCGCGGCGCGCGAGACCAGGCCGAAGGACGACGCGGCGCTCGAGGCGCGCGCCGGCGCGATCTTGCAGGGCCTGGCGCGGCGGCTCGAGCAGGACGTGCGCGGTCGCAGCCGGCGCACCGCGCACGCCGGTGAGCGCCACGAGGACGGCACCCGCCCGACCCGCAAGGCGATCGACGACATCCGCGGCGCGGCACCGGAGGCATTCCTGCGCGACGATCGCACCGGGACATTCGTCGTGCTCGGCGATCGCGGCCGCACCCATTTCCTGACCGCGGAAGGACGGCTGGTCTCGAGCGTGCGCTACAGCCGCGAGGCGATCGATCGGAAGCGCCAGCACGGCGTCTGGCGCCCGCTCGAGCGCGCCGAGGTGGAGAGCGCCCGCGCCGCGGCGCTCAACGCCGGCCGGGGCGATGACGGCGATCCGGGCGCCGGCCAGGGCGGACCGGGCGGCGCCGGGGGCGAGGGCGCGAAGCGCTAGAACGAGCCGTCGTGCGGCACCACGACCGTGACAGTCGCGGCGCTCGCGAGCCCGGCGTGGTCGCGCGCCTCGCAGGTGAGGGTGTAGAGACGGCCCGGACCGCGGGCGTCGCGCTCGGCGCGCAGGCGCACCTGGCCGCACGGCGCGCCGGCCGGCGTGCCGACATCTCCGGTGGTGCCGCCGTCCCCCGCGCCCGGCGCGTCGTCCGGCTCGCTGCTGATCGCCGCCACGATCGTCGCGCGCGCCTCCGGATCGCAGCGGTCGGCGACCGTGGCGCCGAGATCGACCGCGCGCAGCGTGTGATCGGGCGGCCAGAGCCGCAGGGTCGACGGCTGGAGGGCGATCACCGGCGGCGTGGTATCGACCACTTCGACCGGCACCTCGGCTTCGGACGACTCCCCGGCGGCATCGGTCACCCGCAACACGATCGTGCCGGCGCCGAACGGCACCGCCGCCTCGAGAACGGTCCCCTCGCCCAGCGGCTGGAGCGGCCCGCCGCCGGCCGCACGGCGGAACCAGGCATGGCGCACGATGTCGGCGGCGTTCGCGGTCGAATCCTCGTCGACGGATCCGCCGCCATCGAGCCGGACGCCCCCGGCCAGCGGCCGATCGCATTCCACCCGCGCCGGCGGTGGCGCGATCACCGCCTGCGGCGGCAGATCGACGACCAGCGCCGTCTCCCCCTGGTAGAGGAAGAGCCGCATCGCCTCCACCGGCCGGGTGGTGCCGTCGGTGACCGTCAGGACGAGCCGGTGCATCTTCCCCGGTTGCAGGTCGGCGAGCGGCAGGAGACGCGGCAACCCGCCGGCGAACGCCTGCTCGAAACCGGGGGCGCCGTCGAGCGGTTCGATCCGGACGCGGCCGGCGAGCAGGTCGCCCTGCGGATCGATCGCGCGCGCCTCGGCCAGGAGGCGGCCGGCGGCATCGCGTCGCACGGCGCGCAGGAGCAGCGCCGGCTGGCAGGCGTCTCCGGAGCCGTCCCGGTCCACGTCGGCCTGACCCGGATCGGCGACCGCCGGGCAGACGTCGCAGGCGTCGCCCCGTCCGTCGGCATCGGCGTCGGCCTGCGCCGGATCGGGGCGATCGGGGCAGTCGTCGTCCGCGTCGGCGACTCCGTCGCGATCCCGATCCGCCAGCACGGTCAGCAGCACCGGCAGGTCGACACGTGGCCGCGCCGGATCGTTGGTGGTCAAGGTCAGCGTCGACGGATGTCCGCCGGGCGGGAGCGCCGCCGCCGCAAACGCCAGGGACAGCGGCGCCTCGCCTCCCGGCGGCACCGTCAGGCTCGCCGGCGTCGCGCCGACCAGACCCTCGCCGCTCGCCGAGGCCCCGACCGCCAGATCGAGCCCGCCCGGATTGCGGAGCGTCAGATCGAGGCTGCCCGCGGCCCCTTCGGTCAAGGTCAGCGCCGGATGCTCCGGAGCGAACGCCAGCCGGGCCGGCTCGGTGCCGGTGCCCCGGAGCGCCACCTCCGCGACCGGTCGATCGGGATCGTTGCCGCGGACCCGGAGGGTCGCGCCCCACGGACCGACGACCGAGGGCGCGCAGCGCAGGGTGACGTCGCGGCCGCCGAACGGCGCGACCGTGACCGCCGGCGGCAGCGCCGCGCAGGCGGCGCCCGGCACCTCGATCGCGTCGATGACCAGGCTCGCCTCGCCGTCGTTCCAGAGCGTCAGCGGCACGCTCCGGAATCCGCCGACCAGCGCCGCGCCGAAGTCGACGCCGCCCGCCGGATCGGCGCTCCGGTACCGGAGCCGCACGCGGTGGCGATTGATCGTGCAGGTCGGCGCGACGTCGGGGGTGTTCTGCACGGTGATCTCGATCGAGCCGTCGGCCGCCGCGGCGGCGAGGGCCGCGTGCGGCACGCTGAACGTGGCGGCCTGCGGCTGGCAATCGGGACCGGCGCCGCCGGCCACGCCGATGGTCGTCCCGTCGAGCGCCAGCGCCGCGGTCTCGCGGCCGTTCCCGAAATCGCCTTCCACCGTGAGGTCGACCGCGCCGTCGGTCCCCGGCGTGACCTCGATCGGCAGCGTGTGCACGGTACGCGCAGCGGTCGTGTTGTAGGAGCGCTGCGACTCGAGGACGACCTCCTTGCCCGCGATCCGCAGCCGCGGCCGCGCCGTCACCAGGAGCGTCGCCGGCACGCGCGCCACCGGCGCGAAGGCGTCGGCCGGCCCCGCGACCAGATCGGCGCGCCAGGTTCCCGCCGCGAGCCCGGTGGCGTCGAACCGGACGCTGGTCTCGACCGAGCCGTGCGCCGGCACGGTCACCGCCGCCGGAACCGGCGTCAGGAAGCGGCCGCGGCAGATCGACGGCGCACGCCAGGCGACCCCGGTGGGGGCCGGCACGCCCGGCAGCGACGCCACCACGCTCCCGGTGGCGGGATCGACGAGGCTCACTCCGCCGACGCCGAACTCGCTGACGAGGAGCAGACCGGTTTCCGGATCGCGCGCGATTTCCGACGGCGACACCAGGCCGCTCGCGATGTCCCGGACCGCCCCGGTGACCAGGTCGATCGCCTCGACCACGCCGCGATCCTCGAGCGTGACGTAGGCGGTCGTGCCGGCGGCGTCCAGCGTCAGACCCAGGACGCTCTCGAGGTGATCGGCCACGAGGCTCGCCATGCCGGTCTCCGGGTCGACACGCACCAGCGCTCCCCGCCCGGTCTCGGCGACGTAGATCGCGCGCCCCGATCGATCGGGGGCGACGCCGTGCGGCCCGGCGAGACCGTGCGCGACCGTCGTCACCACACCGGTGGCGAGGTCGACCCGCCCCAGGGCGCCGTCGCCGAAGGAGGTCACCCACGCGGTGCGGCCGTCGGGATCGAGCGCCAGGCCCTGCATGAAGTCGAGCCCGGTCCGGAAGCGGCTCAGGGCGCCGGTGGCGAGGTCGACGGTCGTGAAGTTGCCGTCGAACTCGATCGCGTAGAGGCGCCGGCCGGACGGGTCGACCGCCAGCGCGCGTGGCCCGAAGAGGCCGTTGGCGATCACCGTTCCCGGGCCGCCCGAGGGGTTGAAGGTGGTCACCGTGCCGAGGTTGTAGGCCGCGACGTACGCGGCGCGCGCAGGGCAGGCGGCGCTCGTCGCGGTCGGCGTCCCTTCCACCGCGAGCGCCAGATCGATCGGCGCGTCGCCGTGATTCACGACCGTGACCGCACGCATCTCCTGGTGCCCCTCGAGGAGGGCCGTCTCCATCCCGGCAGGCTCCAGCGTCACGGTCGGCGCCGGCAGGAGCGTGGCGTGCAGCGCCAGGGTTCGATCCGGCTCGTGCGGGTCGTCGCTTCCGATCGCGAGCGTGCCTTCGAGGTCGCCCGGCGCGAGCCCGGCGCCGGGCGCGCTTCCGAACGTGAGGTCGAGACGGTAGACCTGCCCGGGGACGAGACGGAGATCGCCGACGCCGGTGCCCGACCCGGCGGGGCGCACCGAGGCGAGCGCCGCGAACCCCGCCCCGGTCGCGCTGACCCGCGACACCTCGAGGTCACGGCTCCCGGGATTGGCGAGCAGGAGGATGCGATGCCGCGTCTCTCCCGGCAGCACCGCGCCGAACTCGATCCTGTCCTGGGGGAGCGGGTAGGTCACCCGGACCGTGTGCCGGTTGACCGGGCAGTCGGCGTCGACCGAACCGGCGTTGGTCACGCTCGCCTCGAGGAGACCGTCGGCGAGATCGGCGTCGAGCGCGGGACGAGGAATCGGGAAGACGCGCGTCGCCGTGACGCAATCGCCGCCGCCGCCACCCGCTGCGCCGAGGACCGCCCCCTCGAAGCGGAACGTGCCGCGCTCCACCGGATTGCCGAAATCCCCCTCGAGCGTGCCAGTGACCAGCCCGTCTCCCGCGGCCGGGTGGGTCGAGCGCAGCCGGTGCGTCGTGACCGCGCCGGCGATGTCGAACGCACCGCGCGACTCCAGCACCTCCGGAGGCACCGTGACCGCCAGGTGCGGCGCGTCGGCGACCAGGAGACCGACCGGCAGCTCGGCGTGCGGCCGGAACGGATCGTTGGTGTCGATCGCGATCGCACCGGTATCCGGACCGGCGGGGCGGTTGGCGGCGTCGATCGCGACCGTCACCTCGACGCGCCCGCCGGCGGCGATGGTCGCGGAACCCGGCTCCACCTGGAGCCAGCCGCCGTTCGACGCCGCCGCGAGCACGACGTCGAGATCGCTCCCTCCGGGGTTCTCGATCGCGAGCGTGCGGGCGGTCGCGGTGCCGGCGTCGAGGGCGACCTCGATCGCCGCCGGATCGAACGCGAGGCGCGGCGGCGAGACCGCCACGCCGCGGATCCGGACGGCGACCGCGTTCGACGCATCGCTCGTCATCGCCAGACCCGCGTCGAGCGCGCCGGGCGCGGAGGGAGACCAGGCGACGACCAGGGTGCGCGTGGCGTTCGGCGCGACAACCCACGGGAGCGCGAGCGGCGCGCCGCCTTCCTGCAGGGCGAGACTCGCGTCGTCCGCGACGATCGCGCCGATCGTCAGAGCGATCGTCCCGGCGTTCCGGATCGACAACGTCCGGAGCGCCGTCGTCCCGGCGAAGCGCGCTCCGAAGTCGACGACCGCCGGCGCCGCCGCGATCGCCGGCGCGTCGGTCACCAGGAGCGCCAGCGGCAATGACGTCGCCGCCCGATCCGGATCGGTCGAGACCAGGATCGGCGCCGCGTCGTAGGCGCCGCCGGCGAGCCCCGCCGCGTCGACCCGCAGCACGACCGGCTGCGACAGTCCGGCGCCCACCCGTCCGCCCGCCGGCTCCGCGTGCAGCCACGGCGCCGCCGCGATCGCGGCGATCGACCAGTCGAGCGTGCCGGCGCCGACGTTCGCGATCGTGCAGGGAAGATCGGCCACCTGCCCGGTGCGCAGCGCCGCGGCGAAGGTCGCCGGCGTCACCCGCAGCGTCGGCGGCCCGAGGGTCGTCGCCGACGCCACCGCCGAAGGCGCCCCCGCGCTGTCCCACTCGTCGCGCGCCCGCACCGCGAAGGCGTAGGCGGTCGAGGGCAAAAGACCGGTCACTTCGACGCGGTCCGGCTCCCCCGACACCCCCGGCAGGACCCGGTTCGGGAAGGCGGTCGCGTCGTCGAGATGCCCCAGGTCGAGCGCGCCCACGGCGAAGCGCACGTCGTAGGTCGAGGCGCGTCCGGTCCCGCCGTCGTCGCCGGTCGCGGTGAAGCGCAGTCGGACGCTCGTGCTCCCGACCTCGTCGACCACGAGGCCGGTGACCGCCCCCGGCGGCACCGCGTCGGGGTGCGCCAGCAGGCGGAAGAGGTTCAGCCGCCCGCCGGTGACCACCCGGCCCTTGAGCGCCGGCAGCGGATCGACGCTCTCGCCGAGGCGGGTGATCGCCTCCTGCACCGACAGACCCGGCTCGGCCGCCTCGAGCAGCGCCAGCGCCCCCGAGACCATCGGCGTCGCCATCGAGGTGCCGCGCTTCGAGTCGTACCCGCCCCCCGGCACGGTGCTGACGATGTCGACCCCCGGGGCCGCGAGCAGCACCGAGTTCGCGCCCCACGAGGAGAAGGTCGCGAGGTGGTCGTCCGCGTCGGTCGCCGCCACCGACACGACGTTCGGCAGCGGGTACGACGCCGGGTACTCCGGGTCGATGTCGTTGTTCGAGCCGCTGTTCCCCGCCGCCGCGACGAACAGCGAGCCGCTCGACGCCCCGGCGCCGATCGCCTCCACCATCGCATTCGCGAACCCGCCCCCGCCGTACGAGTTGCTCAGGACGCGCGCCCCCATCACGGTGGCGTAGTCGATCGCCTCGACCGCGTCGGAGGTGAGCCCGAACCCCGCCGCCCCGAGGAACTTGAGCGGCATGATCGAGACCTTCCAGTTGACCCCGGCCACGCCGACGCCGTTGTCCCCCACCGCGCCGATCGTCCCCGAGACGTGCGTGCCGTGGCCGTTGTCGTCGAACGGGTCGTTGTCCTCGTTCGCGAAGTCCCAGCCATGCACGTCGTCGACGAAGCCGTTGCCGTCGTCGTCGACGCCGTTGTCCGCGATCTCCCCCGGGTTGGTGTAGAGGTTCGCCGCCAGGTCGGGATGGGTCGCGTCGAGACCGGTGTCGATGACCGCGACGATCACCCGCCGGTCGCCGGTCGAGACGTTCCAGGCCCTCAGCGCGTCGATATCGGCTCCCGGCGTGCCGCCCCGCTGCCCGGTGTTGTGGAAGGCGTGCAGGTCGGCGAGCTTCGGATCGTCGGGGAGGCGGAGCGCGGACAGGAGGTAGTTCGGCTCGGCGTACTCGACCCGCGGGTCGCTCCGGAGGCGCGCGAGCGCCGCCTCGGTCGTCATCCCCGCCGCCAGCCGCCAGCGCTCGGCGCCGCTCCTGAAGCGACGGCGCGGCACGGCGCCGAGATCCGACTCGACCCGCACCCGCTCCGCGAGCGAGGTCGCGGCGCGGAACTTGATGAGGACCTCCCCGTCGGCGTGCGGCGCGAGCGGCCCGGCGGGGGTGGCGGTCGGCGGGAGACGGGTCGGAGCCGGGTGCGGGGCGATGGCCGGGGGCGTTGACGACGGGGACCTGGGCGGCGGCGCCGAGGCGAAGGTGAGCGCCGCCATCCCCGCGGCGACGACGGCCGCGAAGCCGGCCCTGCCCGAACCGGTCCGGAGGGAGGTCAGGTGCATACACCCACCCAGTCGACGCGATGATCGCACCACCACCGGACCGCGGCAGTGCTTTTTGATCCCGTCGTCCTGAGCCTACTCCAAACCCGTCCTAGCGCTTCCTGGTTCCGGACCCGCCCGACCCGCTGCCCGCCGGCGAGGTCGCGACCGTCTCCGTCGTTCCCGGACATCCCCCGTCGCACGCGTCGGGGACGCGCGGCCAGGGGGCTGACTCGGTGCCGTACCCGACCGCGCCCCGGTCGGTCGTCTGCTGGATGAGATAGAAGAACCCGCCGCCGACCGGCGGCGTCGCGGAGAGGGGCGGCGCGCCCGGGAGCGCGCTCGGGATTGTCGCCGGCTCGATCGCCGACGTCGCCGTCGTGCCGCGCGCGAGCACCGCGACGGTTCCCAGGTGCAGGACGCCGCCGGCGGCGCGGAGCGCAGCGAGGTCGCCGCGGATGACGTCGTACGCCGTCGCCCCGCTCACCGCCGGCCAGAAGAGGCGGGCTTCGTGCTGGGTGCCGGCGGGTTCCAGGCGCATCTGCAGCGGCTCGGGGCCCTGCCCCTGGTCGTGAGGGACGGTCACGATGCCGAGCGCGGTCGTCACGTGGCCGGCGAGATCGACGGCGCGGTAGGTCAGCGTGTAGGTGCGGCCGCTGCTCTTGCCGGCGCGCTCGGCCCGGAGGTCGATGGTTGCGTCGGCGGTGCCGGGCTCGGCGTTCTGGATGTCGCCGCTCGTCTGGCCGTCGTCGCCGCCTTGCGCATCGTCCGGCTCGCTGCTGGTGACCGAGACCAGCTCGACGCGCACTCCGGCGCCGCACGTGTCCTGCGCGGCGAACTGCACGTTGACCGGGACCATCCCGTGGTTCGGCGGCCAGAGCGTTGCCGGGTCGGTGATCAGGCTCAGGGTCGGTGGTTGCGTGTCGACGACGCTGACCGCGGTCGAGCAGGTCGCGCTGTGACCCCGACCATCGTCCGCCGTGAACACGACGCTCGTGCCGCCGAGCGGGTAGGCGCCCGAGGCGTCGCCGCCGCCGGCAGTGCGGTCGTTGGTCAACGTCACCACGCCACTACAGAGGTCGTGCGCCGTGGCGCCGACCGTGACGTACGCCC
>DATKFL010000462.1:0-3898 GCA_035511355.1 Dongiaceae bacterium | reverse complement strand
GGGCACCTGCTCGGCAACCACACCTACTCGCACCGCAACCTGAACTCCGATGACATCACGGCCAACTGGTTCACCGCCGACATCGCCCGGGGCGAAGCGGTGGTGGCGGACCGGAAGCAGTTCCGGCGGCTCTTCCGCTACCCCTACCTGAAGGAAGGGGAGACGGCGGCGAAGCGCGACGCGGTGCGGGCGTTTCTCGACGAGCGCGGTTACCGGGTCGGGCATGTCACGGTCGACGCGTCCGACTGGTACGTCGATCAGCGCCTGCGCGCCCGGCTCGACGCCGACCCGCACGCCGCGCTCGACGGCTACCGCGACTTCTACCTGGCGCACATCGACGACCGGATGGCGTATTACGACGGTCTCGCGGTCGAGCTCCTGGGGGTTTCGCCGCCGCACACGCTCCTCATCCACCACAGCCTCCTGAACGCGCTCTTCCTCGGCGATCTGATCGCGCATCTGCGCGGCCGCGGCTGGAGCGTCATCGACGCCGGGGAAGCCTTCGCCGACCCGCTCTATGCCCGCCGACCCGCGACCCTCCCCGCCGGCGAGAGCCTGATCTGGGCGCTCGCCAAGGAGACCGGCCGATTCGAGGCGCGCCTCCGCTATCCCGGCGAGGACGCGCCCTACGAGGCGCCGGCCATGGACGAGCGCGGGCTCTAGGGCGCTCTGCGGGACCGCGCCTCCGCATATACTCGCGCCCGTGAATCTCCTGCTCATCGGCGTCGGGGGGGCCCTCGGCGCCATCGCCCGCTACCTCGTCGGCGGCTTCGTCCAGACCCGGACCGGCGGCCCCTTTCCGTGGGGCACGCTGGTCGTGAACGTCGGCGGCTGCCTCGTCATGGGGGCGCTCGCCGGCCTCGCCGAGGCGCGCGGACTGATGACCCCGGCGGCGCGCGCCTTTCTCGTCGTCGGCGGCCTGGGCGGGTTCACCACCTTCTCCGCGTTCGGCAACGAGACCGTCGGGCTCCTGCTCGACCGCGACCTGATGCGCGCCCTGGCGAACGTCGGGCTGAGCGTCGTCCTCGGAGTCACCGCGGTCTGGTGCGGCCGGGCCCTCGCGATCCTCGCGGCGGGAGGGCGCGGATGCCGACAATCCTGCTGGCGATCGCCGCCGGCGGCGCGGTCGTCGCCGTGGGGCTGCTCGCGATCGTGCTGATGCGCTCCGGAAGCGACGCCGAGAAGATCCTGCGCGAGGAGCTGCGCGCCGGCCGCGAGGAGGCGGCGACGGCCGCCGGGGCGCTGCGCGGCGAAGTCGGCAGGCAGATGAAGGACGCCACCGACACGCTGAGCCGGCACGTGGGCGACCTCGGCAAGGCGCAGGAAGGGCGGCTCGAGACCGTGCGCGCGACGCTCGATCGCAAGCTGACCGAGCTCCAGGCCGGCAACGAGAAGAAGCTCGACGAGATGCGCCACACCGTCGACCAGCAGTTGCAGACGACGCTCGAGAAGCGGCTGACCGAGTCGTTCAAGCGGGTGAGCGACAACCTGGA
Source organism: Dongiaceae bacterium (assembly GCA_035511355.1). Taxonomy (GTDB): domain Bacteria; phylum Acidobacteriota; class Polarisedimenticolia; order Gp22-AA2; family Gp22-AA2; genus DATKFL01. The sequence continues at coordinate 2,405 of DATKFL010000462.1, read as the reverse complement.
GGCGGTGCAGAAGGGGTTGGGGGAGATGCAGACCCTCGCGACCGGGGTGGGCGATCTCAAGCGCGTGCTGACCAACGTCAAGACCCGCGGCACCTGGGGCGAGGTGCAGCTCGGGGCGCTGCTCGAGGAGATCCTGGCGCCGGACCAGTATGCGAAGAACGTGGTCACCCGCGACGACAGCCGCGAGATGGTCGAGTACGCGGTGCGCCTCCCCGGGCGCGACGGCGACGCCGGCTCGGTCGTCTGGCTCCCGATCGACGCCAAGTTCCCGCAGGAGGACTACCTCAGGCTCCAGGAGGCGAGCGAGCGCGGCGAAGTCGAGGCGGTCGAGGCGGCGGCCGCGGCTCTCGTGCGGGCGGTGCAGAACTCGGCGAAGGACATCCAGGAGAAGTACCTGAACCCGCCGAAGACGACGGACTTCGCGATCCTCTTCCTGCCGACCGAGGGGCTGTACGCCGAGATCGTCCGCCGTCCCGGGCAGGTCGAGGAGCTGCAGCGGGTCTACCGGGTCGTGATCGCCGGGCCGACGACCCTGGCGGCGCTCCTGAACTCGCTGCGGATGGGGTTCCGGACGCTCGCGATCGAGAAGCGCTCGAGCGAGGTGTGGCAGGTGCTCGGCGCCGTGAAGACCGAGTTCGGCAAGTTCGGCGAGATCATCGGCAAGGTGCGCCGGCAGCTCGAGCTGGCTTCGAGCGCGCTCGAGCAGACCGACGTGCGCACCCGCGCCATGGAACGGCGCCTGCGCACGGTCGAGGAGATGCCGGCCGATCAGGCCGCCGAGGTGCTGCGCCTGCCGGCCGCCGACGAGATCGATGAAGACGCTGCGCCACGGTCGTGACCCCGGGTCGGGGCGAACGAGGCGTGCGGCGGCGGTCGCGCTTCTCGCGCTCGCTGCCGCCTGCCGCGCGGGGAGCCCCGATGCCGGCGCGCCTCGCGCCGATCGGGCCGCCGACGAAGCGGCGCTGCGCGCGATGCACCAGACGGTCCTGACCGCGCATCTCGAAGGCAAGGTCGAGCCCTGGATGGCGACCGAGGCCGACCGGATCGTGCAGGCGAACAACGGCGTCATCTCCTACCCCGAGAAGGCCGCGCGCGCCGCCGGACGGGCCGACTATCTCGCCCGCACCCGCTTCACGGTCTATCGTGACCTGCGCGATCCGATCGTGCGCCTCTCCGCCGACGGCACGCTCGGATGGCTCCTGGCGGAAGTCGAGACCCGAGGCGTGCAGCGCGGCGACGACGGGGTCGAGACGCCGGTCGACGCCACCTGGGCCTGGATCGAGCTGTACGAGAAGCAGGCGGGCGCCTGGCGCGGAGTCGGCAACGTCAGCAACCGCCGCCCCGCGGGGTTATAGAGAATGGATCTCCCGATCCTGTTCGAGAACGACGACCTGCTCGCGGTCGACAAGCCGGAGGGGCTGCCGGTGATCCCGACCCGCGAGCCGGGTGCGCCCTGCGTCATCGCGATGCTCGCGGCCGGCGGGATGCGGCCGTACGTCGTGCACCGCATCGACAAGGATGCGAGCGGCGTCCTCCTGGTCGCCAAGACTCCGGCGATGCACCGGTATCTCAATGCCCGCTTCGAGAGCCGCGACGTGCGCAAGGGATACCTCCTGGTGACCCACGGCAGGTTGCGCAAGCCGCAGGGTCGCATCCTGGCGCGCATCCGCCAGTTCGGCTCGCACCGGATGGGGGTCGACCCGAAGAGCGGCAAGGCGTCGCTGACCCAGTACCGGGTGATCGAGCCGCTCGGAAAATACGACCTGGTCTCGGCGCACCCGGTGACCGGGCGGCGGCACCAGTTGCGGGTGCACTTCTACGACCTCGGGCACGCCATCGTCGGCGACCTCTGGTACGGCGATCCCGAGCTGCAGCGCGCCTACCCTAGGCTGATGCTGCACGCGCGGACGGTGGCGCTGGCGCTCCCCGACGGCAAGCCGCTGCGGGTGACCGCCCCACCGCCCGCTTCGTTCCGCAGCGCGCTCGAGACGCTCCGCCAGGGCCGCGCCGGGAGATAATGGGGCCCTCATCAAAGGTCCGGGTGGGGAGGTGCAGCGATGGCGCGCGTGGGGGGTTGTTTCTGCGGGGCGCTGCGGTACGTCGCGACCGGCGAGCCGATGCAGGTCACCCACTGCCACTGCCTGCACTGCCGGAAGCTGGGCGGCGCCGCGTTCGTCACCTGGGCGACCTTCGACCCGCGGAACGTCCGCTACACCCAGGGGAAGCCGGCGACGGTGACCTCGCGACCGGGGGTCACGCGCGCCTTCTGCCGCGACTGCGGGTCGCCGATCTCGTACCGGAGCGACGCCCTGCCGGATGAGATCGATCTGACGGTCTGCACCTTCGACGATCCCGAGACCGTGCAACCGGTCGATCACGTCTGGGCCGATCGGCTGATCTCGTGG
>DATKFL010000461.1:0-3158 GCA_035511355.1 Dongiaceae bacterium | reverse complement strand
CCGGCCGGCGCACCGCACCGGCACGCCACGCTCGAGGGGATCGGCGCCGGCCTGGCGGTCGCCGCGGGCGCGCTCCTGCTGTTCCAGAACGTGCTGGTGCACGACGCCCTCTGGTACTACACCTACCTGCGATCCGCGCTGGTGGACGGCGATCTCGATCTGTTCGCGGAGTTCGCGCTCCGGAACCCGAACGGGATGTACCTGCCGCCGCCGGGGACGCCGATCTTCCACCTCGGGACCGGACTGCTCGCGGCGCCGCTGGCGATCCTGGCGCGGCCGATCGCGCTCCTCCTCGACCGGGCCGGCATCCTGCCGGGGGGCGACGGCTACGGCGCGCTCGAGGTCGCGGCGGTCACGGTCACGTCGCTGCTCCTCGCGGCGGGCGCGGTCGTGCTCGCGCACCGCCTGGCGCGCGGCGTCGCGCCTGCCGGCGCGTCGCTCCTGGCGATCACGGCGCTGGTCTACGCCAGCCCGTTCGCCTGGTTCGCCTTCGTCTGGCCGGCCTACCCGCACGCCGCCAGCGCCTGCCTCGCGGCGGCGTTTCTCCTGTGGTGGCGCACGCGCGGCGCGGCGGCCCGGCCGGCGACCCTGTTCGGCATGGGCCTTCTCGGCGGCCTCCTCGCGCTCGTGCATCCGCAGGATGCGATCTACCTGGCGCTGCCGCTCCTCGATCTCGCCGGCGCCGCGCAGCCGCTCGCCGGCGTCGCGGCGCTCGGGGCGGGCGCGCTGGTCGGGTTCGCGCCGCAGATGGCCGCCTGGGCGGCCGCCGCCGGCGCGCCGGTGCAGAACGTCTACGGCGCCATCGGCGATCCGTTCCGGTTCGCCCACCCGGCCTTCCTCGAGGTCTTCTTCTCCGGCTACAACGGGCTTTTCACCTGGACGCCGCTGTGCGGCGTCGCGGTCGCCGGCCTCTTCCTCGTCCGCCGTCGCGACCCGCGCCTCTTCCGGGGCCTCGTCGTGGTGCTCGCGCTCGAGACCTGGGCAATCGCCTCGTACGGCTACTGGTGGGGCGGCGCCTCCTTCGGAGCGCGCTACTTCCTGAGCGCCTGGCCGGTGTTCGCCGTCGGCCTCGCGGCGGCGACCGGTGAGGTGATGCGGCGCGCCGGCGCGGCGGCGACCGGGGCGCTCCTGGCCCCGTTCGTCTACTGGAATCTCCTCCTGATGGCGCAGTTCCGCCTGGAGTGGATCCCGCACAACCGGCCGCCCGATTTCGCCGCGGCGATCGCGCGCCAGGTGCACGAGGCGCCGGCAGCGCTGGTCGCGGGGCTCCTGATGCCGTTCCGCTGGAACCGGGTGCTGGCGATCGACACCCTCGGTGCGGCGATCGCGACCCGATCGATCGCCGGGCTCCTGGCCTGGGGGGTGATCGCGGGCGGGGGGATCGCGCTCCTTCTGGTCCTGTGCGGCTGGCTCGCGCGGGTCACGCCCCCGCGGCGGCTCGATGCCGGTCGCCTCGGAGTCGCGGGCGCCACCGCGGCGCTGGTCGTCACCCTCGCCGTCGGCGCCGCCGCCTCCGAGCCGGGTCGGAGGCGCGTTCTCCTCGCGGGGGACCGCCTGCCGCGCACCGTCGCCGCCGGCCAGGGAGCGCGCATCCTGCTGGTGACGCCCCCGGAGGGGCCGACGGCCGAGGCGCCGACCGCGGTCGCCCTGGCAGTGCGCCGCACCCCGCGGCGGGACGATCGGCCACGCACCTTGAGCCTGGTCACTTACCTCCGCCGCGCGGCGCTGCGGTCCGAAGGGGAGCCGACGGCCCTGGTCACGGTGGAGGGGCGTGGCTGCGCCGCGGCGCGTCACCTCCTGCGCGCCGGCTTCGAAACCGCCGAGACCGCGCCCGACCGGGTCGAGGTCGAAGCGATCCGCCGGCACGACGCGACCCATGCCGACCCGATCGAGCGCTGGTGGCAGGACGATCAGTCGGCGGCCCACTACTGGGGACAGTCGTACCTCGCGACCTTCCTCCTGCCGATCGGGTGCGAGCCGGAGAGCCTGCGCCTGGTCATGACCGGGGGGCCGGGTGATCTCGTGGTGCGCAGGGCGCTGGTGTCCGAAGACCTGCCGGAGCGGGCCGCACCGTGAGACCGGACACCCTGGCCGGGGTCCTGGCCGCCTTTCTCCGGGAGGAGACCGGCGCCGGGATCTACCACCTCTTCCGGGTGCTCGGGTTTCCGCGCCTCGGCGCGGTCGAGCGGGCGCTCCCCGCGGAAGGGAGCATCCTCGACGCCGGCTGCGGCTACGGTCTCCTGTCGATCCTCGCGGCGGCGCGCGCTCCCGGCCGCCGGGTCGTCGGCATCGACCGGCTGGAGTCGCGCATCGCGGTCGGCCGCCGGGTCGCGGCCCGGCTCGGCCTCACGAACGTGCGGCTCGAGACCGGGCGCCTTGAGTCGCTCCCGAGCGGACCGTTCGACGCCGTGGCCCTGGTCGACGTTCTCCTCTACCGCCGCCTCGAAGAGCAGGCGGAGATCCTCGACGCCTGCCGCGACCGCCTCGCTCCCGGCGGGCGGCTGGTGATCAAGGAGCAGCTGCGCGAGCCGTCCTGGAAGGCGTGGCTGGTCGAGCTTCAGGAGCGGGCGGTGGTCGGGTTCAAGACGCATCGCGCCGGCGGCGGCGCCTGGGCCGAGATGAACCCGTCGGGAGGAATGCACCTCTGGCGCGCCGCCGACCTGGAAGATCACCTGCGCGGCGGCGGTCTCCGGACGACCCGCCGGCCGCTGCATGCCGGCGGGTGGCTGTCGCACCATCTGGTCATCGCGGCAATACCGACGCCGGCTGCGGCGCAACCGGCTGCGGAGGCGCCGGCGCGGCCTGCGCCCGCGCCGGTTCGAGCCGCTTCCTGAGCTCCGCCGCCGCGCGGCGGTGCTCGTCGTCGACCGGCCAGGCGGCGAGGAACTGATCGAGCGCCGGCACGGCGTCATTCTCCCGCCCGGCGTCGTAGCGGATCTTCGCGATCAGGTACCAGGACTCGGCGAGCGCCGGATCGATCTGCAGCGCCGCGAGCGCCTCGGTCTCCGCGTCGCCGCGGCGGCCGGTCCTCTCGAGCGCGTCGGCGAGGGCGAGACGCGCCCGGGCGCTCTTCGGATTCACCTTCGCGAGCAGGCGCAGGCGGTCGAGGGCGGGCCCGTCGCCTGTGCGCGCCCGGAGGTTCGCCAGATTGACCTGCG